>MPSY01000045.1 GCA_001901525.1 Methylococcales bacterium OPU3_GD_OMZ
GCGCTATGGGAACAAAATCTCGTTTTTCACTGCCCTCGTAAAGTTGGCGAGGACGGCCGATAGGACGAACCGGAGAAGCCATCATTTCCAGCCAATGGGCAGCCCAGCCGGCAGTACGGGCAATAGTGAACATCACGGTAAACATATCGACTGGAATATTGAGGGCTTTGTATATTAAACCTGAGTAGAAATCCACATTCGGGTAAAGTTTGCGCTCAATAAAATATTCGTCGTTTAAGGCATACTGCTCGAGCGCTAATGCCAATTCAAACAAAGGGCCTAACTCTTCTTTATGCGCTAAAACCTCGTGACAGACATCACGAATAATTAACGCTCTAGGGTCAAAGTTTTTATAAACCCGATGACCAAAACCCATCAACCGAAAAGGGTCGTTCTTGTCTTTAGCCTTGTTGACATATTTCTCAATATTATCAACAGTACCAATTTCCTGCAACATACTCAAAACGGCCTCATTGGCACCGCCATGGGCTGGTCCCCACAGCGCTGCAATCCCCGCCGCCATACAGGCGTAAGGATTAGCACCGGTACTGCCGGCTAAACGCACCGTCGAGGTACTGGCATTTTGCTCGTGATCAGCATGCAAAATAAATAACATGTTCAGCGCTTTAATCGCCACCGGATCTAAATAATGTCCTTTGGTAATAAACGATTGCTCTTCGGGCCGTGAAAACATCATATTCATGAAATTCTCACAGTATTCCAAATCAGCCCTGGGATAAACGACCGGGCGCCCGACTGAGTGGCGATAACACAGGGAGGCTATCATCGGTAATTTACCAATCAACCGCGTTGCGCAAATCTCCCGGTGTTGCAAATTGTGGATATCCAGTTCACTGTGATAAAAAGCGGACAGTGAGCCCACCACTCCAACCATCATCGCCATCGGGTGTGAATCGTGGTTAAAACCATGAAACAACCGGATTAAGCCTTCATGAATCGCTGAACGATAATTGACTTCATCGTTAAATCCAGCCAATTGACTTTCAGAGGGCAAATGCCCTCGCATCAACAGATAAGCCGTTTCGATAAAGGTACAATTGGCCGCCAGTTCCTCAATCGGATAGCCGCGGTAAAGTAAAATCCCCTTCTCGCCATCAATAAAGGTAATCGCACTTTTACAACTGGCTGTCGACACATAACCCAGATCATAGGTAAAAATCCCTAAATCCTGACTGATCTTCCGAATATCAGCAACCGGAATTCCTGCACTGCCCTTTAACAAAGGATACTCAGCACTTTCCCCCGTGGAATTATTAATAATCGAAATCGTTTCCTTTGCCATACACTCACTTTTTTCCGTTAAAATTCATTGCTCTTTTTTCGTCTCTGCTTATCGTACCCGCCATAGCCCACAGCACTCCTTTACGACCTTAACGTAGCAAGCTATTAATCTAAACAATCGACTGTAGATAACTATTTTACCCGACAGATCCCAAAGCACGCAATTAAGAACACTTCGGCAACCTTGGCAAACACCCTTATCTGCCGCTATTTTCTGATAAAACAACGCTAAAAGCGGCTAAAATCTTATCCTAGCCCTAAGACATTAAAAAAATTTTATTTGACCATCGGTCGTTTACGAGCCTTCTTCCACCTGATAACGCTCGATTTGATCAAAATTTAAATACCGATAGGTGTCTTCAGAAGATGCCGCCAACCCTTCCGCGTATGCCATATATTCAGAAAACGTTGGAATGCGCCCCTGAATTGAACACACCGCGGCCAATTCAGCCGAGGCTAAATAAACATTAGCACCGGTACCTAAGCGATTCGGAAAGTTACGGGTCGAGGTGGACACTACCGTGGAATTTTCAGCCACCCGCGCCTGATTACCCATACACAACGAACAACCCGGCATTTCCATACGGGCACCGGCTTTGCCAAAGGTGCTGTAATAGCCCTCTTCGGTTAACTGGGTCTGGTCCATTTTAGTCGGTGGCGCTACCCATAAACGCGTGGGTAATTCGCCTGTGTGTTGATCTAATAATTTACCCGCCGCACGAAAATGGCCGATATTGGTCATGCACGAGCCTAAAAAGACCTCATCAATCGCCGTACCAGCCAATTCAGATAACGGTTTCACATCATCCGGATCGTTCGGGCAAGCCAGTAACGGCTCGGTAATTTCATTCAAATTTATCTCAATGATCTCGAAATAGTCCGCATCGGCATCCGGCTCCAGTAACACGGGATTTTCCAGCCATGCTTTCATTTCGTCAATGCGCCGCGCCAAGGTCCGGCTGTCGCCATACCCCTCAGCAATCATCCAGTTCAGTAAGGTGATATTAGAATTGATATATTCCCGAATCGGCGCTTCATTTAACCGGATAGAACAGCCACCGGCTGAACGTTCGGCGGATGCATCTGACAATTCAAAGGCTTGCTCTACTTTTAAATCAGGCAATCCTTCAATCTCCAAAATGCGACCGGAAAAAACATTCTTTTTACCTTTTTTCTCAACCGTTAACAGCCCTTTTTGAATCGCCGTGTAAGGAATGGCATTGACTAAATCGCGCAAGGTAATCCCCGGTTGCATCTCCCCTGAAAAGCGCACCAACACCGACTCTGGCATGTCCAACGGCATTACACCGGTGGCCGCCGCAAAAGCGACTAAACCAGACCCTGCCGGAAATGAAATCCCTAGGGGGAAACGGGTATGCGAATCCCCGCCAGTGCCGACGGTATCGGGCAACAACATTCTGTTCATCCACGAATGAATGACTCCGTCGCCCGGGCGCAGCGACACCCCGCCGCGGTTCATAATAAAGTCAGGCAAGGTATGTTGGGTTTGAATATCAATCGGCTTCGGGTAAGCTGCCGTATGACAAAAAGACTGCATCACTAAGTCGGCTGAAAAACCTAAACAAGCTAAATCTTTTAATTCATCGCGGGTCATCGGTCCGGTGGTATCTTGAGAGCCCACGGTCGTCATCTTAGGCTCACAATAGGTCCCGGGACGCACCCCTTTTACACCGCAGGCTTTACCGACCATTTTTTGCGCCAACGAATAACCCCTGCTCGACTCAACTGCATCAGCCGGTGTTTTAAAGACGTCAGATACCGGCAGACCCAAAGCCTCTCGGGCACGGGCGGTCAATCCACGACCGACAATCAGCGGAATACGCCCCCCGGCTCTCACTTCATCTAACAAGACATCGGTTTTAAAACCAAAAGTACTGATGGTTTCGCCCGTTTCGTGACGTTTAATAACCCCCTCATACGGGTAAACATCAATCACATCTCCCATCGCGAGATCTTCAACATCACATTCGATTGGCAAAGCCCCTGAGTCTTCCATGGTATTAAAAAAGATCGGCGCAATTTTCCCGCCAATACAAACACCACCGCCACGTTTATTAGGCACATAAGGAATATCATCCCCCATATGCCACAATACCGAATTAGTCGCTGATTTTCGTGACGACCCTGTTCCCACCACATCGCCCACGTAAGCCAGTGGAAACCCTTTAGCTTTTAAATCAACAATCTGTGCTAAGGCATCGGTAATGCCATCTCTGGGATTTTTAAGCATCGCTTGTGCATGCAGCGGAATATCAGGCCGCGACCAGGCATCTGGTGCTGGCGATAAATCATCGGTATTGGTTTCACCGGTGACCTTAAATACAGTTACGGTCATTAACGCCGAGACTTCGGGCTTTTCAGTAAACCATTCCGCATTCGCCCACGACTCAACGACCTGTTGCGCATAGGCATTACCGCCATCGGCTTTATCTTTAACATCATAAAAAGCATCAAAAATCAACAAGGTATGGCTTAGTGCTTTCGCTGCAAGCGGTGCTAAAACCGCATTATCCAACAAGGCAATCAAAGGCGCTATGTTATAGCCACCGAGCATCGTGCCTAACAATTCAGTGGCACGTTCAGCTGTTAAAATGGGTGAGCGCGTCTCACTTTGAGCAATAGCCGCCAGAAACCCTGCCTTCACATAGGCGGCCTCATCAACGCCGGCCGGCACCCGGTGCTCCAGTAACTCTAATAAAAAGTCGCCCTCATTAGCAGGCGGATTTTCAATCAATTTAACTAACCCGGCGACTTGTTCAGCCGATAAGGGTTGAGGAACAATACCCTGCTCCGAACGTTCTTCTACATGTTGGCGATAATCATCTAACATTTACAACTCTCATTGGGAATTTGACAAAGACAGGCACTTTGAGTGCCCCTGACAGACAGGCATCAAACTAAAAAACGCCGGCGGCGCCAGACTATTAATTTGATATAAGTAACGGGTTATTGTAGCAGAACAACACTATTTTTTAAAGATACAACGCAGGAGAAGCGCTTACTCATCAGGTCAAAAAAAAATAAGCGCTTAAGGCGGGGCAGGCATTAAATCCAAACACCTTTGCGCCTTTAACGCTTATCTAAAAAGAAAAAAGGCTTAGTATCTAGACCATGGCATCACGGATCGCTTGACCCATCTCCGTAGTTCCCGCTCTGGAATTTGGATTTAAATCAGGGGTGACAAAGGTACCCTCGAAAATAACCTTTTTAACGGCTCGCTCAACGCGCTCACTAGCAGCATCTTCACCTAAATGCTTGAGCATCATCGCGCCCACCATAATGACCGCGGTCGGATTAGCAAGGTTCTTACCGGTAATATCGGGTGCACTACCATGAACCGCTTCAAATAAAGCCGCATCAGCACCAATATTAGCACCTGGAATTAAGCCCAAACCGCCCACTAAACCGGCGGTTAAATCCGATAAAATATCGCCAAATAAATTGGTTGTAACCACCACATCAAATTGCGCCGGGTTCATCACCATATGCATACACGCCGCATCGATTATTTTTTCGTCAAATTCAATCGCAGGATAACGCGGTGCAATCTCACGGGCCACATCCAAAAACAAGCCTTGAGTGAATTTTAAAATATTCGCCTTATGGCACACCGTAACTTTTTTACGGTTGTTATCAACCGCATATTCAAAAGCATACCGAATAATCTTTTCAGAAGCCTCGCGGGTCACCACCGCAAGACTTTCGGCAACATCTTTTTCTGGAGTTAAATAATGTTCAAGGCCGCAGTATAACCCTTGAGTATTTTCTCTCACCACGACAATATCTACATCTTCAAAGCGGGTTTTAACCCCGGGCCAAATTCTTGCAGGACGTACATTGGCATAGAGATTAAATTTTTGCCTAAGAACCACATTAATGCTTCTAAACCCGCCACCCGAAAGCGTGGTCAAAGGGCCTTTAAAGGCAACGCGGTTACGGGTGAATGATTCAACGGTTTCATCAGGAATAGGGGTGCCATATTTTTCATACGCTCCCAGACCCGCTTCGGCTTCTTCCCAGTTAATCTGAACGCCAGTGGCATCAATGACCTTAACCGCCTCTTCCATAATCGATGGACCAATGCCATCCCCTTTGATTAATGTCACGTTATGCATGGCGTATTTCCTAAATGGTCAAAAGGAGTTCATGATACACCCTTTAGAAGACGATAAAAACCAGCGTACGGAATTGATTTAACCAGCAAGTCACCGCCTCGTTTAAAAAAAGATCTCTCCCGCAACGGGTTTTTTACCCTTTTTGAAAAACGGCTATTTTTTTTATTACTCGGTGTTGAATCGGACATGTGGACACTTGGGTACCGAACAAATAACGGGCTAAAACTAAATCTTCCAACGCCAATAGCGCCTCAAATGCTAAACGTTCTGGGTCAGATGCGCCGGGATAGCTCTGCTCTAAATAGCGCATGAGCAACCGATCTAACTCCAACGAACCTCGGCGGCAACGCCAACGCAGTTTAGCGTTGTCTTTCTCCACTACCGCTTCGCGATCATTTTCTTGATCTCAGCTATAGCTTTAGCCGGATTTAAGCCTTTAGGACAGGTCTCGGTACAGTTCATTATGGTATGACAGCGATAGAGTTTAAATGCATCGTCCAAGGCATCCAAACGCTGGTCTTTTTGATCGTCTCGGCTATCCACCAACCACCGATACGCCTGCAACAAGACGGCTGGCCCTAAATAACGATCGCCATTCCACCAGTAACTGGGACAACTCGCCGAACAACAGGCACACATCACACATTCATAAACCCCATCAAGCCGCTCCCGTTCAGCAATACTTTGCTGCTGCTCTTGGCTATCACGGTCAATGTCACGATTGTCATCACTCTGTGAACCAGGATCACTTTGCTGTAACCACGGCTTGATTGAGGCGTATTGCTGATAAAACGGCACCATATCCACCACCAGATCTTTAATCACCTTTAAATGCGGCAGGGGGTAAATCGTTATATCTTCTGGGTAATCACTCAGAGGCACCATGCAAGCCAAGGTATTTTTACCGTTAATATTCATAGCACAAGAGCCACAGACGCCTTCTCGACACGAGCGCCTAAAGGTCAGCGTCGGGTCCAACTCATCCTTAATCTTGATGATGGCATCTAAGACTTTAGCACCGCACTGATCTAAATCGATCTCATAACGGTCTAACCGGGGATTTTGGGTTTCTTCTGGCTCAAAACGGTAAATATGGATAACCTGACATTTTAAAATATCTCCCGGTGCCTTTAAGGTTAACCCTTTTTTTACTTTTGAATTTTTTGGCAAGGTAAATTCAACCATGTTAATAAACTCGCTTCGCCGGTGCAATCACCTCAACTTCATCGGTTAAGGTATATAAATGCACCGGTCGGTAGGCTATTTTAATCTGCCCCTCCTGCAACCACACCACGCTGTGTTTAAGCCACTCTTTATCATTGCGCTCGGGGTAATCTTCCCGCGCATGACTGCCACGGCTTTCAGTTCGGTTGTAGGCGGCCTCAATGGTCACTCGCATTTGCGCCAATAAATTATCCAACTCTAAGGTTTCTACTAAATCGGTATTCCAGATTAACGAGGTATCCGTAATGCGGACACGGTCAAAAGAACTGACGATTGCTTTCATATTTTCAACGCCTTGGCGCAGCAGTTCCCCGGTTCTAAACACCGCTGCACTTTTTTGCATTTCTTTTTGCATGGCCAAACGAATCTCACTCGGCAACAAATCCCCTTTGGCATGACGAATCTTATCAAAACGCGCCAACGCCGGCTCACAGGCATCTTGCTGCCGTAGTTTTATGGTTTTTCCCGGCACAATAATCTCGGCACAGCGATTCGCCGCTGCCCGCCCAAATACAATTAAATCTAACAACGAATTAGAGCCTAAGCGATTGGCCCCATGAACGGAGACACAGGCTGCTTCGCCAATAGCCATTAATCCGGGTACCACCGCATCGGGATTGCCTTCAACTACCGTCACCACTTCAGCAAAACGATTCGTTGGAATGCCGCCCATACTGTAATGCACCGTCGGGATCACTGGAATCGACTCCTTCCTCACATCAACACCGGCAAAAACACGCGCGGTCTCAGTAATTCCAGGAAGCCGCTCAGCCAACACTGAATCATCTAAATGCTCAATGTGTAACAGGACATGATCTTTATCAGGACCAACGCCTCGCCCTGCATTAATCTCTAGCGTAATCGCGCGGCTGACCACATCTCTGGATGCTAAATCACCGGCGGATGGCGCATAGCGCGCCATAAAACGCTCTCCTTCTGAATTCGTCAAGTACCCACCTTCACCGCGCGCACCTTCTGAAATCAAACACCCTTCGCCATAAATGCCGGTGGGATGGAATTGGACAAACTCCATATCCTGTAGCGGCAAACCCGCTCTCAGCACCATCGCATTTCCATCGCCGGTCACGGTATGTGCTGAGGTACAAGAAAAATAGCCCCGACCATAACCGCCTGTGGCCATCACCGTCATTTGCGCGGTAAATAAATGCAGGGACCCGTCTTCTAAACACCAGGCTAAAACACCCCGGCATTCGCCCTGCTCCATAATCAAATCTAAAACGATGTATTCAATAAAGAATTCAGTCTGATGCTTTAACGCCTGTTGATACAAGGTATGTAAAATAGCATGCCCGGTTGCATCAGCCGCCGCACAAGTGCGCTTGGCCTGACTTTTTCCAAAATGGGTGGTCATCCCCCCAAAAGCACGCTGATAAATCTTACCCTCTGGCGTTCTGGAAAAAGGCACCCCATAACGTTCTAATTCAATAATAGCCGGAATCGCCTCTTTACACATATACTCAATAGCATCTTGATCGCCTAACCAATCAGAGCCTTTAACGGTATCGTACATATGGTAACGCCAGTCATCTTCCCCCATATTACCCAAAGCTGCACTCACGCCGCCTTGTGCCGCTACGGTGTGACTTCGGGTCGGAAAAACCTTACTGATACACGCTGTTTTAAGCCCTTTTTCTGCCATCCCAAAAGCCGCCCGAAGTCCTGCACCTCCGGCACCGACCACGATAACGTCGTAACTGTGCTCAATGATTTTATACGCGAGCTTATGCAAATCTTACACCCTGAAAAATAAAATAATGACCGCCCCTACTACACTAACCCCTAACAACCCAAAGCCCCACAAGGATGCAAGCATCAGTTGTTCCTGAAACTGTTGATCGGTAATATAATCCTCGATGATCACTTTTAATCCTAAATAGCTATGAGAAGCCACAACACCTAGAAAAATAAAAAGACAAGCCAAACTCAAAGGTCCCAACAACCATTCCCTGAACTCTGGGTAGGACGCTGTGAGACCATAATGAAAAAACACCCCTAACCAGACCACTAATGGCACCAAAAGAAGTGCTGTCACCCGTTGCCAAAGCCACTGGTTTTTAGCGGACAACGCCCTCAATTGAGTGCTTAGCGGATGCAGGAATTCTTTTATTTTCGATAGCATAGCTGCTGATTATATTAACACCAGAGCAACACCTGTCAGCACCGAAATAACCAACAACTCCCACAACGCATAAGCCCTTAATTTCGAAAACTCAAAACCCAAGCCCAAATCCCACAGTAAATGACGCAGCCCATGCACTAAATGAAATGACAACGCAAAGGCAAAACCTGCCAACACTATTTGCGCAGGCCCTTGGTTTAAGAAATGTTGAACCGACAAAAACACCGCCTCGCCGCTAGCAAGTGCCACAAGAACGGTAAAGAAAACAAACACTCCGGCGATTAAAAAAACTCCGGTAAGACGATGGGTAATCGAGAGCACCGCCGTTAAAGGCCATTTGTAAATCGTTAAATGCGGTGTTAAGGGGTGATGGTTTTTAGGCATAAATCAAACATTCACGGTTAATTATTAACATCATCATACCTTTCAATCCTAACTCTGCATACCCTTCTCATGACGCGTAAAATCTTTATTTAAACACCCTCCCTATAATAAAGATAAATAGTCTAGTCATTACGTTTTATTTAACAATTTTTTGTTTTATAATTAGCCGCTTTTACCCCCTTTGAGAGAGACTTATGGAAAAACCATTTATCCTGCATATGCTTACGACTGCAAAAAATCTAAGCCCTTTTGACGTCAATATGGCATTGGATGCCGGCTGGATTTCAGCTATTCCTTACATTAATGTCGAACCCAGCGAGATTCGCGGCTTGGTACAGGATGCTATTTTCTCCCGCAGCCAAAAAAGTATGCAAAAAACCGGTATTTTCATTGGTGGCCGTGATACTAAACAAGCAATGGACATGCTTAAATCAGCTAAACACGCGATGGTCCCTCCTTTTGAAGTTTCTGTCTTTGCCGACCCAAGCGGCGCCTTTACCACCGCAGCCGGCATGGTCGCCTGTGTTGAGCGTGAACTTAAAGATAAATTTAATACTACACTGGACGGCAAAAACATTCTTGCTTTAGGCGGTACTGGGCCTGTCGGTCAAGCCGCTGCTGTTATCTCTGCTAAAGCCGGGGCTAACGTGACTATTGTGGGTCGCCAACTGGCAAAAGCACAACATATTGCCGAAATGTGCACCACTGAATTTGGCGATGGCCAAATTACCATTAACGGTGCTGCCGATGCTGACAAAGGTGTGATGATTAAAAACACCGATATTGTTTATGCAACTGCAGCAGCTGGCATTGAAGTCTTAAGCGCTGAACTAGTGGCCTCGGCTCCGGTCTTAAAAGTGGCTGCTGATGTGAATGCTGTACCGCCATCGGGTATTGCTGGCTTAGATGCTTTTCACAACGGCACTCTGATTGAAGGTTCCACCAGCGATGCTGTAGGCGTTGGCGCCTTAGCTATTGGCAATGTTAAGTACAAAGCCCAAAACCAACTGCTTAAACAAATGATTGAACATAGCACCGGTAGCCCACAATTTCTACACTTTGAACACGCTTTTGAGGTCGCCAGAGAATACATCAAATCGACTGGCTAATAACCACGCTATCGGTGTTATACCCTTACCCTTAAAACTTTTCATTGCCGCCGACCTTTATAGGTATTAGCTATTTAAAGGCCAGCGGCTTTTACCGCTAAACAACAACTTAAGGACCCCAGCGCAATGTCGAAGAAAAGCATTCTTCATATGTTTGACCCCATGCCTCACAACAGCCCTTTTGATGTCAACATGGCTGTTGATGCTGGTTTTGATATCATCATGCCTTATAACAATGTTAACTTCGAAGACACCCAACGCTTAGTTCAAGATGCCATTTTTTCCAGAGGCCCTAAAGGCGTAAAACAAACGGCTATTTTTATCGGTGGCCGCGATATGAGCCTGGCTTACGACATGTTAACCGCTAGTAAACGCGCTATGGTTCCCCCTTTTGAAGTCTCTGTTCTGGCAGACCCTAGCGGCGCTTTTACTACCGCTGCAGCATTGGTTGCTTGTGTTGAAAAAGCACTGGCCGACACGACGACAAGAACCATGGCCGATTGTAATGTCGTTGTTTTTGGCGGCACTGGCCCTGTGGGTATTGCCAGCGGCGTGATTGCCTCACTCACGGGTGCTACCACTACCTTAGTGGATCACCTCAATATACATACGGCTCAAGATACGGCCCAAGAATACAACCGGCTCTTTAACTGCCAACTTCAAGGGGCTGTTGCCGGTAACCACGATGAAAAATCAGCCCTCCTGGCAGAGGCTGATATTATCTTGTGTGCCGCTAAAGCCGGCGTTCAGGTTATTAACCAAGCGCTACTCACAACAGCCTCTCACCTTAAAGTAGCCGGCGATGTGAACGCCGTACCGCCTGCTGGTATTGAAGGCATTAAATTAAAAGATTTTGGCCGACGATTCAATAATGGCTCATCCGCCGTAGGCGTCGGCCCCTTAGCCATTGGCGACATAAAATATAAAACTCAACAGCGATTACTCAGGCAACTCCTAACCGCAGAAAAGCCGGTTTACCTTGACTTTCGTGAGGCCTTCAGCGTTGCACGCCATTTAGTAAAGCTATCATAACATCCCGGGTAAATCAGGCCCCGCCATTCCAATCGGTATAGTTATATTTAATCGCAAGATGCATCAATTCAATATCATTGTGGACACCCAGCTTTTTAAACACCCGATAACGATAAGTCACCACCGTTTTTTCCGTGATCTTTAATAATTCAGCAATGGTTCTAATAGCATGCCCTTGTAAGGTCAAATGCAGAACACTGGCTTCGCGACTAGTAAGCAAAGAAAAAGGATCTCCCCCTATTACGCCTAATTTTTTTAACGCAATATTTTGAGCAACCTTATCGCTTAAGTAGAAATCACCCGCCAACACTGTCTGAATCGCCCTAACCAACTGCTCAACACCCGTATCTTTACAAATAAAACCTGAAACACCCATCTGAACCAAATGCGCCGGTATAGGACCATCATCCAAAACAGATAAAACAATAATCTTAGCGGTCGTCTCTGCTTTTAATATTTTACGGGCCGTTTCAATGCCTCCGATTCCCGGCATATTAATATCCAGAAAAATAATATCCGGCGATAATGCTTTACACTGAGCCAAAGCCTCTTCACCGGATGCCGCCAAAAAACAAGTAACCTCCAAACTAGAGACTTCCTCCAATAAAGACTGTACGCCGAGACGAATGAGCTCTTGGTCATCAACAATTAAAACCTTTATCAAAACCACCCCTTAAACAAATACCCAACTCGTAACCAATGTTAACATGCTGCCGCCCTTAAATCGGCGCTCTTCTTTTTAAACTTTTCGGAACCATCATTGACGCTGAATGATGACAGTAGGTAATTACCATGAAGAAATAACTGAAAACAAAACTAAGAAGAAAGTCAGATGAATTAATCTGAAAAGAACATAGGAGGAAGATAATGGCGGAGAGGCAGGGATTCGAACCCTGGGAGGGCTACAAACCCTCAACGGTTTTCAAGACCGCCGCTTTCGACCACTCAGCCACCTCTCCTAAACAGACGCTATGATACCTAAAACAAAGAAAAAACTCCAGCCTGAAAACACATCAATTTCACCCCCGTTATAGAGCAGCCCCTTCACACCGCGCAGCGTAAAAATATGGCCTGCCACACTACTGCATCAAAACCTCTAAACCGGCCTGCTCGACAGCTATACCGGCCTTAAAACTTGACTCGACTTGACGTTCTAAATTAGCAAAATCAAATAAATCGGTATCCGCCAGTTGCGAGGGAGCAATGTTTTTTAACCCGGTAAAAATACTCTCAAGGCGCCCAGGAAACTGCCTGTCCCAAGTTTGTAGCATCACTTTCATAGCCTGACGCTGAAGATTTTCCTGTGAACCACACAGATTACACGGAATAATGGGATACGCTTTCATTTGTGCAAAGCGTGCGATATCTTTTTCACGGCAATACGCCATCGGCCGAATCACCATATTTTTCTTATCATCACTTAATAATTTTGGCGGCATGGCTTTTAACTTACCGCCATAAAATAAATTCAGAAAAAAAGTCTCAATGATGTCATCACGGTGGTGTCCTAAAGCAATTTTAGTGATTCGATTGTCCTGCGCATAACCGTACAAGGTACCGCGCCGCAATCTTGAACACAACCCACAGGTCGTTTTTCCCTCGGGAATAATCTTCTTCACCACACTATAGGTATCACGCTCAATAATATCAAAAGGCACACCTAAACTCTTTAAATAGTCAGGCAAAACATGCTCTGGAAATCCCGGTTGCTTCTGATCTAAATTAACGGCTATCAAGTCAAAATGAATCGGCGCGGTTTGCTGTAAATTATGCAAAAGAGAAAGCATGGCATAAGAATCCTTACCCCCCGACAAACAAACCATCACGCGGTCGCCATCCGCTATCATGTCATAATCCGCAATCGCACTACCCACATCACGACGCAGCCGTTTTTGCACCTTATTTAATTCAATACGTGATTTAGCGTCAACAGCGGGCATAGCATTAAACGGCGAAAAGAATAATCAAAAAAAGGAAAAAAGCGGGTGCCCCTAAAACGCCCGCTTTACGTAAATTAATCGTCTAACTGTTGAAAGATAAGTGTTGAATTAGTACCGCCAAAACCAAAACTGTTTGACATCACAGTTTTCAATGGCACATTATCGCGGAATTCTCGAACAATAGGCACCCCTTCCGCTTTAGGGTCTAACTGGGTAATATTGGCAGAAGCACACAAGAATTGTTCTTTCATCATCAACATAGAATAAATCGCTTCATTAACACCCGCACCGCCTAAGGCATGACCGGTTAACGATTTGGTAGAACTTACGGCCGGCATATTGTCATCAAAAACTTGCCGCAATGCTTCTAACTCGCGAGTATCACCTACCGGCGTACTGGTGCCGTGGGCATTAATATAATCTACCGGACCAGTGACCGTTGCCATGGCTTGTTGCATACACCGAACCGCACCTTCACCGGAAGGCTGTACCATATCGTAACCATCTGAGGTCGCACCGTAGCCAACTAATTCAGCATAAATTTTTGCACCGCGCGCTTTCGCATGCTCTAAATCTTCCAGAACTAAAACACCGCCGCCACCGGAAATGACAAAACCATCACGCGTTGCATCATAAGCTCTGGAGGCTGTTTGTGGCGTATCATTATATTTTGAAGACAACGCCCCCATGGCATCAAACAAAACTGACATAGTCCAGTGAACTTCCTCACCGCCGCCGGCAAAAACAATATCCTGTTTTCCCATTTGGATTTGCTCCATCGCATTACCAATACAATGGGCACTGGTCGCGCAGGCCGAGGTAATCGAATAGTTAATACCCTTAATCTTAAACGGTGTCGCTAAACAAGCAATATTGGTACTCGACATGGTTCGAGGCACCATATAAGGGCCAACACGCTTCACGCCTTTGGCGCGCAAAATATCAGCTGCAGCAACTAAATTAGAGGTTGAAGGTCCGCCAGAACCCATAATTAAACCGGTTCTAACATTTGATACATCACTTTCTTCAAGTCCGGCATCATCGATCGCCTGCTGCATCGCAATATAATTAAATGCCGCACCATCGCCCATAAAACGCTTGACTTTACGGTCGATAAATTCATCAAGATCAATATTAATCGGTCCGTGAACATGACTTCTAAAACCTAATTCTTGGTATTCCTCAGAGAACACAATACCCGA
>MPSY01000046.1 GCA_001901525.1 Methylococcales bacterium OPU3_GD_OMZ
CGGATGAGTCTTATTGAAAATCAGTTGTTTTGCTGTGTTTCGTGCAAAGGTCTCTATATAAAATAAATCACTATTATAGCCAAATAGAAAACTGAATTAATAAACAAAGTAAAACATTATAAGTAAGTGCAAATAATGAGAAAATGAATTTTAGTTTCAACTTAATCGGTTATTTTAAAATTTTTTGATATTTTGTTTAATGAGGTGACATTAGTTTGATACGGCTTTATTTTGTTTTAATCTTGATTTTTTTGCTGATTTTCGTGCTTCGTTGGATTCAGCGTCAACCACCAGAAGAGCTAGCAAATCTACTTAGAAAACTGGGATGGGTCGTGCTGATAAGCGCCTTTGTCGTTTTAGTCGCATTGGGGAAATTGAATTGGCTTTTAGGCTTGTTGGGTATTTTTCTTGCGTTTTTAGGACGATTGATACCGACTTTATTGCGCTATGCACCGATATTGCAAAGAGTTTGGTTTATGTTTGTCTCATCAAGGAAAGGGGATGCTGGTCCAAAAACTCCGAGAAACAATGCTAACCGTATGACAACTGAGCAGGCTTATCAGGTTTTGGGGTTAAAACCCGGGTGTACAGAGGAGGAGATTGTTAAGGCACATAAACGATTAATGATTAAGGTTCATCCGGATAAGGGAGGATCTGATTTTTTAGCAGCGCAATTGAATGCTGCTAAGTCAGTGCTTTTAGGTAAATGATCATGAGTATCTTAGCTACGCTAAAAAATAAGCAAGGACTGTGTATTGTTTTAACCGTGTTCGTGCTTTCAGGGTGTTCCCAAAAGTATAATTTTGCGCCTGTTCGTTCATATGGCGTAAGTTTAGATGAGCGGGTTCGTGTTTATAGGGTTCAACCGGGAGATACGCTGTTTTCTGTGGGATTTCGTTCGGGTCATAGTTTTCATCAATTAGCGCGTTGGAATAATCTTTCACCGCCCTATAAACTTTTGGTTGGTCAACAAATAAAGCTTTTTAAGCCGGTAGGCTCAACGAAAAAAATTTTTTCTAAAAAGAAAAAAGTGCGTAAAGAAAATAAGTCACAGGCCGTGAAGCGAAAAAGTAAGTTAGTGACAAGTTTGAAAGGACGGATCAGGTGGCAGTGGCCTATAGAGGGGCGACTATTACAGTCGTTTAAGAAAACAGGGTTGAAAGGTATTGATATTGCCGGCAAGGCGGGTCAGGAGGTTGTTGCGGTGGCCGATGGGAGTGTAGTTTATAGCGGTGATGGTTTAAAAGGTTATGGTAATCTTATTATTATCAAACATAATGAACAATTTTTAAGTGCCTATGCGAATAATCGCCGGCTGTTTGTTCAGGAAGGGCAAGCCATCAGGCAAGGTCAGAAGATAGCTGAGGTTGGTCGAAACAATGACAATCGTTTGGGTCTCCATTTCGAAATCAGGAAGGACGGTAAGTCCGTTAATCCGGCTCATTATTTGCCTAAGAAATAATGATTAAGTAATCAATCGAACTTGTGACCTGAGTCATTAAATTTTTTTGTTTACTGCATTGACGTACTCTCACTACTAATTACTAAGAAGGCAGTTGTTCATTTTTGATCACTAGGGCCTGACCGCTGAATGATGGATCATCATTTTTTATGCCTCTGTGTCTCTATAATGGTGTGGATTATTTTTTTAGGGTGAGTAAAATTTAAGCGTTGCAAATTGCAAAAAAGTTTTGATTTGCAATTATTTTTTTATTTCACACCCTGTACAACGTGAGTAATCCGGTTTTTATTGTTTTGGCATTTTTTTTGCTCATTAGTTTTCTGACCCGTGGAGGAGAAGATTATGAGTTTAGAATTAAATGTATCGAGTGAGTCAAGTTTTAAAAAGTGTGTATTGAGTCAACCTGAAAAGGTTACAGAACAAGTCGCTGATGGGAATGCCCCAGAGGGCGGTGATCCTACAACGGCATATTTTAATGATTTAAAGCAATATCAACTGCTAACCGTTGAAGAAGAGCAATATTTTGCAAAGCTGGTCCTGCTCGGAGATAAGAACGCGCGAAAAATTATGATTGAAAGTAATTTACGCTTAGTTGTGAAAATGGCTAAGCGGTATTTGAATCGTGGATTATCTTTTTTAGATCTTATTGAAGAAGGTAATTTGGGCTTGATCCGTGCTGTAGATAAGTTTGATCCACACCGTGGTTTTCGGTTTTCAACTTATGGTGTTTGGTGGATTCAAGAGGGCATAGAAAAAGCTTTGATGAATCAGGTAAGAACCATTCGTTTGCCAGTGCATGTTGAAAAAGAACTTTATTCCTGCTTGAAAGCAGCAAGAAAATTAGAGTTTGGTTCTGAACGAAAACCTAAAGCGGAAGAGATTGCACTGTTAACAAAAAAACCGATAAATAAAGTTCTTAAAACAATGGCGTTAAATGAGCGGGTCACATCAGCCAATGCTTCAATAGGGAATGGTTATGAAACATCAGTCTTGGAAATGATCCCGGATAATTCAACTTTATCTGCATCAAAGTTATTGGACCATTCTTCTATTGAGGGTATGTTATCAACGTGGCTGGTTCAGTTAAGTGATCGGCAACAAGACATTATTTGTGAGCGCTATGGCGTTTGTGGCCATACTCCAAAAACATTGGAAGAATTATCACATAAATACGGCGTAACCCGAGAGCGGATACGACAAATTCAAAAAGATGGTTTAAAGAAGCTCAATAATATCTTAAATGAGACCGGTTTTACCGCTGAGGCCGTTCTTTAAAGATAGATTATCTTGTTGCTTTGCGTTATGTCGATAGGGTTTGTTAGTGTTTTTTTAGTAGTGTTAAAAAGAGCGCCGCGCTAGTCGCGCCGAGGGTGTCGGCAGCCCAGTCATAGGGGTCAGCAAGTCGGCCAATAACAAAAGACTGATGCCATTCGTCGGTGGCGCCAAAGAGCATACAAAAAAAAACAGTCTGATAGCAGGTTTTTTTTGGGTAATGAGAGAAACAAGCCCAAGCGAGGCAGGCCATGACAAAATAAGTGGCCGCATGAATTATTTTATCGAAATGGGGGAATAAGTGTGGCATAGGAACGCTGGGTTGATGAGATACCCAGAAAACTAAGACGCAATACAAAAATAAAAAAAGCTGGTGTAGTTGCTGTGAGGGTGCCAGAATCAGTCGTTTTAGAACGATAAGTTGTTTTTTCATAATGAAGGCGGATTCAGAAAATATTTTTGTTGTGGCGGAGAATTGTTTATACAGCGGCGACGTCGAGGCTATTTTAGCGTGTACTCAACAAGCGGGAATTTTTTTTAAGAGCAATGGGCTAAATTTTGAAGACAATGGCTCTCCTCGTTCGGTTAAGGAGGCACAATTTCCAGAACGACCATTATTATTACCGCCTAAAGAAATGCCTAAGCGATCATTGAATACGGTGTTAGGTGTCCAAGCTTTCTTTCATGCTATTGCACATATAGAGTTCATCGCTATTTATCTTGCTTGGGATTTATTGTATCGGTTTAGGGGGTTGCCACTTGAGTTTTATCATGACTGGTTAAGTGTAGCTGTTGAGGAGGCAGAGCATTTTTCAATGATCCGAGAGCATTTATTGGCGATGGGTGTTGACTATGGTGATTATCCCGCACACAACGGCTTGTGGACAGTAGCTGAGGATACAGCGGATGATTTATTAATGCGATTGGCATTTGTGCCGCGATATTTGGAGGCAAGAGGGTTAGATGTAACACCACCGATGATCGAGAAGTTCAATCATTTAGGCGATTATAAAAGTGCTGCGATTTTACAACGCATTCTCGACGATGAAGTGAGGCACGTTAAATTAGGAAGTTATTGGTTTAAGTATGTTTGTAGTGAGCGCGGGCTTAATGATGAAGAAAGCTATTTGAAGTTTATAAGGCAGCGTTTTAAAGGAGCGCCGACGGGCGGAGTGTTAAATAAAGAACTTCGCTATAAGGCGGGGTTTTCACCTTTTGAGTTAGAGGGATTAGAACATTGGGAGAGCGATTAATTTTATAAACTAACCGCTCTAAAAGTGAGTTAAGAAGTGTAGTGGCTTTGAATATAGTTCTCTACAATTTCCTGAAATTCTTCGGCAATTTTATCGCCTTTTAATGTCACTGTTTTGATGCCGTCTTCATAAACGGGGGCAACGGGTGTCTCGCCGGTACCGGGTAGGCTAATACCAATATTGGCGTTTTTACTTTCACCGGGGCCGTTTACAACACAGCCCATGACGGCAACGGTCATGTCCTCAACCCCTTGGAATTCTTTTCGCCAAATTGGCATGTTATTGCGTAAGTGACCCTGTATGTCTTGCGCTAGTTTTTGAAAGTAGTCGCTGGTTGTGCGGCCACACCCTGGGCAGGAAATAACCATTGGGGAAAATGAACGGAATCCCATCGTTTGTAATATTTCTTGGCCAACATAGACTTCTTGTGTTCGTGCGCCGCCAGGCTCAGGAGTCAAGGAGATACGAATGGTGTCACCAATGCCTTGTTGCATTAAAACAGATAATGCGGAAGCCGATGAAACTACGCCTTTGGTTCCCATTCCAGCCTCAGTTAATCCGAGGTGTAAGGCATAAGAACACTCTTCTGACAGTGTTTGGTAGACACTAATAAGATCTTGAACATTACTCATTTTACAAGATAAGATGATTTTATCTGCACCTAACCCCAGTGCTTCAGCCTGTTGTGCGCTTTCTAGCGCTGAAGTGATAATGGCTCTTCTGGTAACGACGGCTAACTCATCAGGGATTTCTTTTAAGCGATTTTCATCAAGTAAACGGGTTAATACCGATTGATCAAGGCTTCCGCCGTTGACACCAATGCGAACGGGTTTGTCGTATTGACAGGCAAACTCAATCATTTGTGCAAATTGAGGGTCTCTTTTTTTCCCTTTTCCGACATTTCCAGGGTTAATACGGTATTTATCTAATGCAGCCGCACAATCTGGGTATTTCTCCAGTAATTTATGACCATTGAAATGAAAGTCACCGACAATGGGTACCGGATAGCCTTTCCGGTTTAATTCGTTTCGAATAGCAGGCACGGCCTGAGCGGCCTCTTCATTGTTGACAGTGATTCTAACTAGTTCTGATCCGGCATCGGATAATTCCATGATTTGCTTGACCGTTGAAGCAATATCGGTGGTATCGGTATTGGTCATGGACTGAATGACAATAGGCGCGCCACCACCTACTTTTACATTACCAACCATTACTGAGTGTGTATTTTTCCGTGCGCTTTTCGGCATAATTAAAATTTAGAGGAAAGTTGAATTATAAAAATGAGCATTGTTTTCGTGAAACAATGTAGTGAGATTACTTTAATCCTGTCAGTATAGCAGTTTACCATAGGGATCTGTTAGTAGTTAAGGTGTTGATTTAACTAATTCTATTTGGTTTGGGTTTGTTTTAGAGGTTAATAAGGCTGAAAAATGGTTTCAGTGAAAGTGCAGTAATTAAGCAGATCAACACCAGTGTCAGTAAAAAGAGTAAGGGGTGGTGTTTTAATCGATCAAAAATAGATTCTAATTTGTTTTGGTTTTTTAAATCTGCATGCTCGCGTCGTATTTGTAGTCCTCTATCGATTTGGTAGCTGTGAATCAAGGTTCTGGCCGAATTAAAGTCTTGATTGTTGACGAGCCAAATGGCGGCAACGCCAATGCCCCAGCGTCCTGCCGATGTTTCATAGTAGTCGATATGCTGTTCATCAAGTATTTCCCGAATGTCTTCGGCTTCATCAAGGGTTACATTGTTGAGCTTGAAAAGTAGGATAGCCATGGTTTTTTAACGTCAATATTTAGTATTAGTCTTCAGCGAGTTGTGTGAGTTGCGTTGCTTGATGCTCGTTAATAAGCGGTTGGATAACCTGTCCTAATTCGCCTTGAATAATTTCTTCAAGCTTATACAAGGTTAAATTAATTCGGTGATCAGTTAATCGGCCTTGTGGGAAATTATAGGTTCGAATGCGTTCGGATCGGTCGCCACTGCCGACCTGATCTTTTCTTGAGGCTGCTTGTTCTGCATTCAGTTTTTCTTGTTTAGCCGAGAGTAGGCGTGTTTGTAATAATGACATTGCACGAGCACGATTTTTATGTTGTGAGCGTTCATCTTGACATTCAACAACGACACCTGAAGGTAGATGAGTTATTCGAATAGCTGAATCAGTTTTATTGACGTGTTGTCCGCCGGAACCAGAGGCACGAAAGGTGTCGATACGTAAATCAGAGGTATTAATGTCGATAGCATCTATTTCCTCTGCTTCAGGCATAATAGCGACGGTGCAAGCTGACGTGTGTACTCGACCTTGAGATTCGGTTTCGGGTACGCGTTGTACGCGGTGTGTCCCTGATTCAAATTTTAAATGCGCGTAAACGTCTTGGCCTAGAATACGCATCACGATCTCTTTATAACCACCGTGTTCGCCTAATGTCTGGCTAATGGTTTCAATTTTCCAGCCTTGGAGTTCCGCGTAACGTTGGTACATACGAGCAAGATTACCCGAAAAAATAGCTGCTTCGGCTCCACCGGTGCCAGCGCGAACCTCAATATAAATATTGCGATTGTCGTTAGGGTCTTTAGGTAAAAGTAATATTTGTAGTTGATGGGTTAATTGCGATGCCAGTTCCTTAGCGTCATGAAGCTCCTCTTTGGCCAATTCTCTGAGTTCTGGGTCAGAATCATTGAGCAGTTCTTTGGCTCCTTCAATCGCTTTTAGTGTGGCTGAAAATTGTTGGTAACAGTTTACAATCGGGGCTATTTGGGCATATTCCTGACTCAGTGTGCGAAATTTATTTTGATTATTTTGGGTTTCAGGTTCTGAGAGTAATGCTGCGACTTCGTCGAAGCGATCTGTGAGCCGGTCGAGTCGGTGTTGTATGGAGTTGTTCACTTGATTTGATTTGTTTTTGTGAGTTTAAAAAGTTCGCGGGCAGCAGCAATGAGGTCATGTCTTTCATTGATACCAGCTTGTCTGATTTGTATGCTGGGTGTATGAAGTAATTTATTTGTGAGTAAATGCGCAAGTTGTTCAATGACTCGCTCAGGGTCGGCGCCATTTTTAAGTGCAATCCGTGCGTTATTCACTACTTCTTCGCGGGTTTGTTCAGCTTGTTGTCTGAAGTCAGTGATGGTTGACTGGGCGCCTTGTGAGCGCATCCAGCTAAGAAAGTTTTCTACTTGGGTGTCGATTATTTCTTCGGCCTTTTCTGCGGCTTGCCGGCGTGCGCCTAAGTTTTCATCAATGGCATATTGTAAATCATCTACTGTGTATAGATAAATGTCTTCAAGTTGCGAGACTTCCGGTTCAATATCGCGTGGAACGGCGAGGTCTGCAATAAAAATGGGTTTGTGTTTACGTTTTTTTATGGCGCTCTCAAATCTACCTTTGCCGAGTATTGGCAGTTGGCTGGCAGTTGATGAAACTACTATGTCTGCTTTAGCGAGGTGAATGGGCAGTTCAGCGAGGGTAATAGCATAACCATCAAACTGAGCGGCTAAGTTATGGGCTTTGTCATAGGTGCGATTAGCAATAATGATTTGTCCTATTTTTTGTTGGTGGAGATGTCTGGCTGTTAGTTCGATAGTTTCACCAGCGCCAATCAGTATCGCTGTTTGTTGGTTAAGGTTGTCAAATATTTTTTGGGCGAGGCGGACAGCAGCAAATGCGACAGAAACAGGACTGGAACCAATTGCGGTATCGGTTCGAACCTTTTTTGCAGCTGAGAAGGTGTGTTGAAATAATTTACCTAAATGTTTACCCAGTGTGCCCGCTTCGTAGGCAGCGTGGTAGGCTGTTTTCATTTGACCTAAAATTTGGGGCTCGCCGATAATCATGGAGTCAAGGCCACAGGCTACTCTAAACATATGACGGATGAGTTCAGGGCCGGTGTGGCAGTAAAGATAAGGAGCAATTTCATCCTGAGGGAGATTGCTGTGGTTCGTGATCCAATCAATAATGATTTGTTGATTATCACAATTTAATCGGCAGTAAAACTCGGTCCGATTACAGGTTGATAAAATTGCAATTTCGTTAATACCGGATTTCTTTCTTAGATCGATAAGCGCTGCGGATAGGTGTTCTGTAGGCAATGCTAAACGTTCTCTAATCGCGAGAGGAGAGGTGTTGTAATTAACGCCGATGGCAAGTAAAGTCATGGTTCAGTGTTGTTGGCGTGTTAATGGCATTAACAGTGAGCGATGAGTAGAAGAGCAGATTTTTAACTTAAAATTAAATAGAGACATCAGGTTTTGAAATAATTACCAATGAAGTTGTCATAACAATGTAGTATTTTAAGTAATATTTAGGAATATAGCCAACCAGCAATGGAATGTAAAAATGGATTTTTCCGGTATCTATAGTTTTCTAGTGATCTTTCGAGTGAATAAGTTCATGAAATTAAAAGTATTTGTGACCGTAATGTTAGTTTTTTTGGTGGGTTGCTCAACGTTCCCAGAGAAGCTTGCAGAGCGGGAAGTTGTAGCAGCTGAATCGCAAAAGGCAGCAAAAGTTAATCTTAATCGAAGCCTAGATAAGTTGACGCCTGAAGTTTTGTATTTGTTGTTAACAGCTGAGTTGGCAGCACAAAGAGGAATGTATGATGTGGCCCTGGACGGTTATGTACAAGCGGCTGGAAAAGTTTTTGATCCCAGGATTGCCGAAAGAGCCACGAAGATTGCCTTGTTTCGGAAGAACTATCGAGAAGCCCAAAAAGCAGCTTCGTTGTGGCTAGAGCGGGACCCTGAAAACCTGATTGCCCGGCGTGTTGGGGCTATGCTGGCTATTAAAGCGCAAAATGGCGCGGCTCTTTTTGAACATATGCAGTTTGTTTTAGACGCGGATCCAGCTGGTTTTGAGGGGGCCTTATTTGAGCTAATTAATACGCTGGATTCGGTGCAAGAGCATAACAATGTGTTTGCAGTTTTAGAGCGGTTATTACGGCAATATCCCAAGAAAGGGTCAATTTATTTGGCGCAAGCTATTTTGTCATTGCAACAAGGTGAGATTAAGCAAGCTAAGGAAAAAGTAACCGAGGCTTTATTGTTGCAGCCGGATTGGGTGAGGGCGCATGTGGTTCAGGCTCAAGTTGCTGTTCAGTTAGGGGACTTTCAGGAGGCTGAGAAGATATTGCAACGTGTCATCAAGAAGCGTCCCGAGATGGTTGAGTTGAAAGTGCTATTAGCGCAAACGCAGATTAAAAATAGAAATATTGCTGCGGCTGCAAAGACGTATCAGGGCGTTTTAGACATGCAACCGTATGATATGAATAGCCAATACGCATTAGCTATGATTTATTTGCAACTTAATAAAAATGAACAGGCAAAATCAGTATTATTGGGCTTAGTTGATAAGCCGGTCTGGAGTGATCGGTGTAATTTTCATTTGGGTCGTATTGCGGCAATTGAGGGTGATTTAGAGCGTGCAATTGGCTGGTTTGATCGGGTTTTGAGTGGGGATCAGCTGTTTGGTGCGCGAATAAATGCAATAGAATTGTTGATGGATAGAGGCTTTTTTGAACGTTCTGGGTTGCGACTCGATAAAGTTAAGGCGTTGAATAGTTCGCAGGAATTACGGCTTGTTTTACTTCGGTCGCAATGGTGGAGTTTGCAGTCTTTGTACATTGAGGCGTTTAATTTACTAACGCAATCTTTAGAAAAAATGCCTGATAGGAAAGAGGTTTTATACACGCGTGCATTGGTAGCAGAGAAGTTAGATAAGTTGGCCATTCTTGAATCTGATTTATTGAACATTATTGAGAGGTATCCTGATGATGCCAATGCCTTGAATGCATTGGGTTACACCTTAGTGGATCGAACTGAGCGATTAGCCGAGGCCGAGGTCTATCTGACGCGGGCTATAGCGCTTAAAGGCCAGGATGCAGTTATCATTGACAGTTATGGTTGGCTGAAATATCGACAAGGACTTTTTGATCAAGCAGTTAGTTATTTGCAAAAAGCCTATCGATTAGAGCGAGAACCTGAAATAGCGGGGCATTTGGTAGAAGCGCTTTGGACAATGGGGCGAAAACAAGAAGCACGTGGGATTTTTGAAGAGGCGGTGAGTAAATATCCTGGCGATGCGTATCTATTGGAAATATCACAAGATAAAGAGGGTTTGCTTGAAGGTTTAGTCAAAGATTGATGCGGAAAGGATGGGTTTTATTTTGGGTTTTTTTGGCAATTGGGGCGAGTGGGTGCTCGGTAGCGCCAAAAATTAGTGATCAAGGAGGGCTGGAGTCTGCTTCGGGTTTGATTTTAAATGATCATGTCTGGTCTTTGCAGGGACGTTTGGCGGTTGTAAAAAATAATGCGGCTGAATCGGTTCGAATAAAATGGCAGCATTGGCCTGATCGTGAAAAGTTGGTTGTATATGGGCCTTTAGGTCGGCAGTTGGTCGTTATCGTGTTGGAGGGTAGAAGCGTTGTTGTTGATTATGGGGCGGACAATAAAATAATTCTACAAGACGTTACCCGGGGTGTTGATTTTGGTTTGGGTTTTGAGGTTCCAATGTTGGCATTTCGGTATTGGATACTGGGTTTGCCGGCACCGGATAATCAGTTTATTTACGTGCCAGAGGGTTTTATTCAGAACGGTTGGCGGGTCTTTTTTGCCAGAATAGTGAAAGTGCAGCGGTATAGTTTGCCTAAGAAAGTCCAGTTATCTTATGGCGATGTAAAGTTGAAGCTGTTGGTGGATCAATGGCAGTTAATGTAGCCATTTCAGAAGATTAATTTTTATAGTATAGATTGTGGTGATTATGAGAAAGCAGTTGTGGCAGCAACAATGGCCTGCACCGGCAAAGTTAAATTTAATGTTAAGAATTGTTGGGCGCCGGGAGGATGGTTACCATCAGTTACAAACAGTGTTTCAACTGATTGATTTTTGTGATTGGTTGACTTTTGAGCCGTTGAAAGAAGATCGGGTGCGATTAACCACACCGATTGCCGGTGTTGATGAGGCGGATGACTTAACGGTTAGGGCGGCGTTGTTGTTGAAGAATGAGACAGGTTTTTCTGGTGGTGTCTCTATTGCTATTGATAAGAGGATTCCAATGGGCGGTGGATTAGGCGGGGGTAGTTCCGATGCGGCTACCACACTGGTAGCCTTGAATGCGCTTTGGGAATTGGGCTTGTCAGGTCAGCGATTAGCAGAGTTAGGGTTAAAATTAGGTGCGGATGTGCCGGTTTTTATTAGGGGTTGTAATGCCTGGGCTGAAGGTGTGGGGGAAAAGCTGCAGCCAATTTCGCTAGCACAGAGTTGGTATGTAATCGTGAAGCCGCAGTGCCATGTGGCAACTAAAGCAGTTTTTTGTGCTAAAGATTTGACACGGGATAGTAAAACTATCACAATAGTCGACTTTCTATCGGGCCAGCATCAGAATGATTGTTTGAAAACGGTTCGAGAAGGTTATCCGGCTGTGGATAAGGTGTTGGTTATGCTGTCTTTTTACGGAGAGGCAAGGTTGACCGGTACGGGGGCTTGTGTGTTTTTACAGTTTGCTTCTGAAGACTCAGCTAGAGCGGTTTATGAAGAACTGAAGAGCGGCGCTGAAGATGTTTATTTTGCAGCAGGGGTTGTGCGTTCGCCAGTGTATCAAAATTTGGACTATCCCTCTTTTTGATCAATTAAAATAGAATATTGGGCCGTCGCCAAGCGGTAAGGCACGGGGTTTTGATCTCCGCATACCCAGGTTCGAATCCTGGCGGCCCAGCCATTTGCCTGTAACTGTTATTTAATCTTTCATGGAGGTAGCTCAGTGGATGATACCTCGTTTATGGTTTTCTCGGGGAATGCTAACAAAAAGTTAGCAGAAGGAGTTGTTAGAAGGCTTAGCATGCGGTTAGGTATGGCTAGTGTAGGTCGGTTTAGTGATGGTGAAGTTACTGTAGAAATTGAGGAAAATGTTCGGGGTAGAGAGGTTTTTGTTGTTCAGTCGACAAATGCGCCGACGGATGAGAATTTAATGGAGTTGCTGGTTTTGATTGATGCATTGCATCGGTCTTCAGCGGCTAAGATAACGGCAGTGATTCCTTATTTTGGTTATGCGCGCCAAGATCGTAGGTCGAGGTCTGCCAGAGTGCCGATCACTGCTAAGTTAGTGGCAAAGATGATTGAGGCCGCCGGTGCTAGTAATTTGCTGACGGTTGATTTGCATGCTGATCAGATCCAGGGTTTTTTTGATATTCCTGTTGATAATGTTTATGCATCGCCGTTGTTGTTAGGTGATATATGGCGGAAAAATTATCAGGATTTGATGGTGGTGTCACCCGATGTGGGCGGGGTGGTTCGGGCGCGGGCGTTAGCGAAGCGTCTTGATGATGCTGATTTGGCAATTATTGATAAGCGTCGTCCAAGAGCTAACCATGCTGAGGTTATGCATATTATTGGTGATGTTAAAGGTCGGACTTGTGTGTTGGTTGATGATCTGGTCGATACGGCAGGAACTTTGTGTCAGGCCGCTAAAGCGTTAAAGGGGCATGGCGCTAAGAAAGTCGTGGCTTATTGTACGCATCCTGTTTTATCAGGTAAGGCGCGTGAGAATTTAGAAGGCTCGCTCATTGATGAACTGGTGGTAACAGACACTATACCATTAGCTGACGGGATGTTGGAAACGGGTAAGATTAGGCAACTGAGTGTGGCAGAGATGATGGGCGAAACTATCCGGCGTATGGCGGAGAGTGAATCGGTCAGCTCGATGTACGTAGATTAAATGATTTTTATGCGGTGCGAGTACTGCTTATATATAGGTTAGGAGAGTTAAGAATGTCGGATGTATTTCAGTTTGATGCGGTAGCAAGAGTGGGGGCGGGCACAAGTGCCTCAAAAGCGGTGCGTCGTGAAGGTGGGATTCCCGCGATCATTTATGGTGCAGGAAAAGAGCCTCAGCAGTTGACGTTGTCACATAATGAAGTGCTTAAGCACTTAGAACATGAGGCTGTTTATTCGCATATTTTAGAAGTGGTTGTTGATGGTAAGAAAGAAAAGGCTGTTTTAAAAGGTCTTCAACGTCATCCAAGTAAGCCTAGGGTTTTGCATATGGATTTTCAGCGTGTGAGTGCAAAGGAAAAATTGCGTATTCATGTGCCATTGCATTTTGTTAATGCAGAGAACGCTGTTGGCGTTAAGAAGGGCGCTGTGGTCACTCACAGTCAAGTAGATGTTGAAGTGACGTGTTTGCCAAAGAACTTGCCGGAGTTTATCGAAATAGATTTATTAGCGTTAGATGTGGGTGAGTCGATCCACTTGTCTGAGATTAGATTGCCGAAAGGTGTTGAGATTGTTGCTTTAGCGCAGCAGGGTGATGATCATGATTTACCAGTTGTTTCAGTCGCTGCGGTTCGGGGTGGGGCAGATGAAGATGCAGGTGGTGAAGAGGGGTCTGTTGAGGGCGATTCAGAAATATCAGAATAGATTGATAGTTGACTCAGTTACGCTTGCTCGTTGGTCTGGGGAATCCGGGGCAACATTATATTAAAACCCGACATAATGTCGGGTTTTGGTTTTTAGACGATTGGCTGGCGCAGTTAGGGAGCGTTAGTTGGCGTAGTGAATCACGTTTTCAGGCGGATTTTGCGGAAGTGAAAATAGCGGGTCAATCCGTCATATTTTTGAAGCCGCAGACATTTATGAATTTAAGTGGTCAGGCGGTAGGTAAGGTGCTTCGGTATTTTAAAATATCGCCGCAGGAAATGTTGGTTGTGCATGACGAGTTAGATTTTGAAGCGGGAGTGATACGCTTCAAGGATGGTGGCGGTCATGGTGGTCATAATGGCTTGCGGGATATTGTTGCGACTCTTGGTGATGGGCAGTTTCATCGAATGCGAATCGGTATTGGTCATCCTGGGGATAGGCGCAAAGTTTCAGATTATGTTTTATCTGCCGTCCCGATGAGTGATACGGTCAGTATCGAGTTAGGTTTTGAGCGTGTCCATCTGAATTCAGAGTTGCTGGTACAGATGCGTTTTGATCAGTTAAAAAATAAAATTCATCAGGCATTTTAAATTAAATTTCTCGGTTACTGCTGTTAGGATAAGAAATTTGTTACGGTTAATCGCTGAAAATGATTGACAGTTTGCTTCTATTAGAGCAAAATATCGGACTTTTGTACTGGAGGGGTTCCCGAGTGGCCAAAGGGATCAGACTGTAAATCTGACGGCTCCGCCTTCGGAGGTTCGAATCCTCCCCCCTCCACCATGTTATTACTAGGCAATGATTAATGCGGGTGTAGTTCAATGGTAGAACTCCAGCCTTCCAAGCTGATCACGTGGGTTCGATTCCCATCACCCGCTCCATAATCGGTTGGCTGTGTTGTTTTAGTAGTTAGGTTGGGTCAGTTTCTGCCCATATAGCTCAGCGGTAGAGCACTTCCTTGGTAAGGAAGAGGTCACCGGTTCAAGTCCGGTTATGGGCTCCA
>MPSY01000047.1:0-9020 GCA_001901525.1 Methylococcales bacterium OPU3_GD_OMZ
TTTAAAGGGGTTAAGCGGGGTTTTGACTGTTAAAGAAAACACATTCAACATCAAATTCAGCCTGTGTTTTCTTTAATAATGCTTGAATGCCAAATTGTTCTGTCGCATGGTGTCCGCCGGCGAACATGTGGATTCCTGATTCTTGACTTTCATGCCAATCATGCTCGCTTATTTCACCGGTGATATAGCCATCTAAACCTTGTTCTGAGGCCAGTTTCCAGTCACTGTTGGCGCCGCCCGTAATAATTCCAATGGAATGAATAAGAGACGATTTGTTTGCTGAGGCAAGAATGACAGGATGGTTTAAAAGGAGTGCTAAACGATCAGCTAATTGCTGGGCGGTCAATTGAGAAGAAAGCTGACCTTGGATGCCGGTCGGGCAGCCTTTGTAGTTACCAAAGGGTTCAATGTTTTGCAAATGAAGGTGTTTACCTATTTCCGCGGCATTACCCATAGTCAAATGAGCATCTAGAGGAAGGTGATAACCCAGTAAATTGATTTGGTTGTTAACCAGAGGAAAAATACGCTTGGCAAAGGGGCCGGTTAAGGGTTGTGCCCCATGAAAGGACCAAAAAAGACCGTGATGAACGACTAAAGCATCTGCCTGAAAATCAACAGCTTGTGATATTGATTCTACCGTTGCGGAAACAGCGAAGGCAATTTTTTTGATTTCATGGGTCCCTTCAATTTGTAGGCCATTGGGCCCATAATCTTGAAAGTCGTTGACCTTTAATAAAGTGTTATAAAATTGGATTAATGGGTTGCGTAAGACAGACATGACTATTTTTAATAGGCTTTTGATAAAGTAATAAAGGATGTCCAGATGGACTTAAAGGTTAGCGTTAAATGCGGGGCATTTTCGGAAACCAGTTGTGATATTTTAGCACTTGAAAGCCACTGCCCTTGGTCAATCTCATCCCTGCAGAGTGTAAAAGGACCGTTATGCTGACTGCGGTAGACGTTAATAAATTCCATGCCATTTTCATAAGTAGGGCTAAGCTGAAATAAAAATTCTGGAGCCGTGTTTAGTTTTACCCCTAATTCTTCATGGACTTCTCGGGTAATACAATCCTTATACGCTTCACCAGCATCGACATGACCTGCAGCAGAGCTATCCCATAAGCCCGCATTAAGGTCTTTTTTAGGTGAACGTTTTTGTAAAAAAAGTTCTTGTTTTTGGTTGAATATCAGGATGTGAACAGCACGGTGGCGCAATCCTAACCGGTGTATTTCATCCCGGTCTCTAATTTCAATGACCTTATCCTGAGCATCAACGACAGCCAGTTGTTCCTTTTTCATGGATGTAAATAGTTATTTTTAAGGTTTTTTTAGGTGTTATTGTAATGCTTATCTGTTGGGGTCAATGCTAGATTCTTGGGTAAGTATAAGAATGCAAGCGTTGCGCAGAGTAAAATATTGCAGCCTAAAATTATAATCGCATGGTTAGGGTGAAATGAGTAAGATGTTGATAAGGTGTATAAGCCTATCGCGCAAAGCATAGCAATGTTTTGGGAAAACCCCTGAAGGGCCACGGCTCGACCACTTCCGATACTTTGGTGGCCAAGGGATTGTAGAGTTGTATTAATAGGAACAATATAAAGTCCGCCCATAAAACCGATGAGCATCAGCGTAATACGGGCGGGGATCAACTGCGTGATGAGGCTCAAGATGATTATTAATACGCCCATAAAGTAAGCAGGAATGAGTACTCTGCGCAATTTCTCAAAGGGGATGAGGCGTGGGACTAATGAAGAACCTAAAATAATTCCGATGGCAAGAAAGAAGGTGAGTTCGGCGATCTCACTGGCATTAGTTAACTGTAGCGTTAACGGTGCCCAAGCAATTAAGATGACCCGAAGGGTTGCGGCGGTGGCCCAGAATATCGCCGCATTGACTAAGGCGAACCGGCAAAGCGGGTGGGTAAAAAACCCTTTAAGTTGTGTTATGAAAACAGAAATGCCGGTGGTTAGTGTACGGGAAGGTGGGTTTTGTTTCGGAAGGAGCAGCGTGATGACCGCGGAAGTTAGAAACAAAATAAGCACAGTGATGAGCGCATAATCAATGGATTGGTCGGCAATTCTGGCACCAATAACCATCCCGGATAAAACCGCAAGAATAGTCGATCCCTCAACCCAGCTATTGGCCTTGAGTAAGGCCTGTTGCTGGCTATATTCAGGTAATATCCCGTATTTTGCAGGGCTATAAAGTGCGGCGCCAATACCAATGATTCCGTAGGCGATAATGGGTTCAATAGCGAGAAATAATAAAAATGCTCCTGAAGCTTTGATGAGGTTTGCAATGATCAGTATGTTAGGTTTGGGGTAACGATCTGCAATGGCACCCACCCAAGGTGCGAGTAGAACAAAGGCAATAAGAAAGACGGACTGTAAAGCCGGAATATACCAGCTCGCAGTCGCTGAGGTTTGCAAAACAATCGCGATGACGGTAAATAAAATTGCGTTATCTGCAAAGGCGGATAAAAATTGTACGACCAGTAATATCAGAATGTTTATGCTCATGAGCTTGACTGACGGGTTTGTTATTTTTGATTAGTCGCGGTGACTGCCAGATTTGTAACGGCAGGGTAGTCGGTCTTACCGGTCGCGAGGGTGGGTATTTCGTGTTTAAAGAGGATGCTCTTGGGTAGATTCAGGGTGCTTAATCCTTGGGCTTTAAGTGTTGTTGTGAGTGTTTTAAGTGTCGCCTCTTTCTGTGTAGTTAATAATATGATTTGTTCACCCTTTTTAAGATCAGGAATTGTTGTTGCGGCATGTTGTGAAGCCGGCCAGGTTGCACCTGCTAATTTTTCGACAACCGCGAGGGAAACCATTTCACCTCCGATTTTTGCAAATCGTTTACTGCGACCGCAAATAGTGATGAATCCGTTTTCACCGACGGTAACAATATCGCCGGTGTTATACCAACCGGGACCAAAGAGCGAGGTGGGAGGAACTAACCTTCCTGGTGCATCAGGAAGTAGATAACCGAGCATGATATTACTACCGGAAACGTGGAGTTGTTGGCCGGAACTGATTCCTGGAATTGTTTCTAGCTGATAATCGATTCCGGGTAAAAACTGTCCTACAGAGCCGGCCTGATAGTGTGTGGGGCTATTAACGGAGAGTACCGGGCTGGTTTCAGTAGCACCGTAACCTTCGAAAATTCGAATGCCAAATTTGTCTGACCAAAGCTCACGAGTATTTTGTTGTAAGGCCTCGGCACCTGCAAAAACATAACGAATACTTTGAAAATCGTACGGGTGTGCCGTTTGCCCATAGGCGGATAAAAAAGTATTAGTGCCAAAAAGGACAGTGGCATTTAACTCGTAGGAAATTTCAGGAATAAGATTGAAATGTAAAGGGGTTGGGTAAAGGAAGGTTTTCATGCCATTTAATACCGGCAATAGCGTACCGATGGTAAAACTAAATGAATGAAACATGGGTAAAACATTTAAGACAATGTCCTGCGGTGTAAAACTGATCACCGCGGCTAATTGACTGTGGTTAGCTAAGATGTTTTGGTGTGATAACACAACGCCTTTGGGCTTAGCTTCTGAGCCTGAGGTAAATAAGATAATGGCTCTGTCTGTGGGTTTAGGGGTAATTTTATTATAAATAGATTGGGCAAAGTAACATTGATATAAGGCGAGAAGTTTGTCTGTAATGGCGAGTTTTTCAATGAGATCTTCTAGAAAAATGACTTTAACTGAGGTCGTTAATTTTTCAATATCAGCGTCCAGTTTTGCCAGTGAAATAAATCGGCGTGAAGTGACTAGCGTTTTGATAACAGCCGTTTCGCAAACAGAAATAATGCCGGCAGAACCCATGGAAAAATTGATCATTGCAGGGACGCGGTTATACAGTTGTAACCCAAGAATAACATTCAATGTTTTGGTTGAATTGGGTAGTAAAACACCGATAGTTTCAGTCTCGTTGGTAAATCGTTTGAGCAGGTTTCCTAGGATAAAGGTCCGGGTTATCAGTGCATTGTAGTGTAAAGGTTGGCGGTCTATATCCTCTGCAATGAGGTGTGCCCCGCCGTGGCGTCGTCGAGCCTCGAGTAAGGCGGAAAAAACAGTTTGTTGGTATCGACTACTGGCAAACTTCATCCGTGTCATTAAAGCTGTTATTTGTTGGCTACTGTAAGAATGCCTTGCACGTCCTTTAAGGCCATCAGGTGGCGTAATGAAACTGTGGGGTTGTATATGAATGGTTATTTTTGGAAAGAGTTGCAACCGGTGTGTCTTCTTAAGACGAGAAAAGTAACTGTATTGGGAACCCTCTAAGCAGATAGGGAGTACGGCGGCCTGAGTTTTATTGGCAATCATGCCGGTACCTTCGTAAATTTTCATCAAGGAACCGGTGACAGTAATTCGGCCCTCTGGAAAGATCACTGTTTTTTGGTCAGTTTTTAAGAAGTTGACCAGAGATTTTAGAGATAAAGGATTAGTATTGTCCATGACAAAAACCTGCGCTAATCCAAGAAATAATTTAATGAGTCGGTTTTGGGCAATTTGAGTATTAATTGCAAAGGTTACGTCATCAGGTAAAAAAACGCCCAGAAGTAGAGGGTCGAGAAATGAGGTGTGATTAGCAATAATTAGAACGCGTTTACCCGCTTTATGGTAGTTATCCATGCCATGAACTTCTACCTTAAAAATCCAGGTTAAGAGGGGGTGTAAAAGGGTTTTTAAGACAGCTTTCATTTTGGCTCCTATTTTTTTTATGATAACAGAAACTTAAAATAATCCCACTACAAGGATTTAGTACATTTTAGCGAGTCAAAGAATGTTTTTATGGTAATTAAGTTGTATTGTTGGGCTCAAATTGAGCGAAACTAAAAGATCGGTAGTATAATCCATGTCATTATGTAAGGTTTAAGGCTGCGATTATGGCGACAGGGTTATGAAAATAGATTCAATTCGCTTCAAGAACATTAACTCATTTAAAGGTGAATGGCTGGTTGATTTTAATGAGTCGCCGCTTTCTGATACGGGAGTTTTTGCTATAACCGGACCGAATGGTTCGGGTAAGAGTAGTATTCTGGATGTAATAACTTTAGGGTTATATGGGGAAACGATTAAGTTTGACCAACCTTCCAATTTTGTTGTTACTAAGCAAGAGGATGAAAGCTTCTGTGAGGTTTCTTTTTCTTTAGGAGAACGAAAGTTTCAATCACGGTGGTCAGTTAAATGTAAAGAGGGTCAAGTAAGAATACCCGAAATGCAAGTTATTCATCTTAACGGTGCACAGGAAATAATTGAAAGTCAACCGGCAAAAGTACGGGCATTTATTGCTGATTTGACGGGCATGGATTTTCGAAGATTTACGCGTTGCATTATTTTGGCACAAGGTGATTTTTCTGCTTTTTTGAAGGCGCTTGATAATGAGCGTATGGATATTCTTGAAAAAATAATAGGGACAGAAATTTATACCGATTATAAGCAGAACATCGTTTCAGATGTTGAACAGCAGCAACAGCGTTTAGATCAACTGATGGTGCAGTTGAACGACATAAAATTATTAACGCCAGCAGAATTAGAGGCCAGTCGGCTTGATTTGGCTGATTTTAAGACACAAAGTGTTGGTTTTATTAATGAGAAAGAAGTATTCGAGCAGCAGTTAGAGCAACTCACTGAGGTCGAATTGGTTGAAAGTAATGTGTACCGGATTGCTAAGGATATTGAGGATAATCAGGCGGAAGTCAGTCAATTAAGAAGTAGTCTGTTGACGTTAGAGAAATTCACTGAGCTTGACCAAGTTCTCATGCAACTCACAGAATCTGATAATACGGAAGAACAAATCAATCAATATCAAAAGGAATTATCTGTTTTACAGACAGAGATAATTGAGTTTAAAAATGAATTAGAACAGCGTGGAGCTGTGGATCGTTTGGACGTTGCCCCGAATGAGCAAACGCTTTCAAGACCGGCTGACGATATTGATAAATTGAAGTCTCAATTAGGACAGATTCGATTAGATAAAGGATCTGAGGAAACATTATTACAAACGTTGGATGATCAGATTCAGGAGAAAAAGGTTCTCTTGGAGACGGTGAATATTTGGTTAAAAAATAGATCAATGGATAAAATATTGATCGATGATTCACCTGATATTTTAGCCTTGAAAAAAAGTAGGCTAGAAATTGATGGGCTCAAAGAAAAAAAGAAAACGGCAGAAAAAGATGTCAAACAAATCTTAACGGCTAATAAAAAACAGCAGAATGAAATAAAGCGGCTAACTAAGTTGGGTGAACAGTCTGAGGATAGTATCGCTAAGTTAAAAAATAAGCGTGATGCCTTGATGAATGGGAAAAGTCTTGAAGACGTTCTAGGTCTAGAAGAAGACCAAAATAATCGGGGTCAGACGGTTAAGGCATTACAAGCACTTTCGTTGAAATTTAAATTATTTAATCAAGATAAAGCGGGGGGCTGGTTTCGCCAATCGCCTGTTAAGGTTGAAATTCCGGCTGGGCTAGCAGGTGACTATGAACAACTTTTGATTGAATTAGAGCAGGAACAAAAGATTCAGAATGCTTTACAGAAAACGGTTTCTTGGGAAATTCAAATTCGAAAGCATTACGCGGATAGGGAGGCTTTGTTAGACGGTGAACCGTGTGGTTTATGTGGTGCATTAGATCACCCATTTGTGGTTGCCTTGCCAGAAATAGGTGATTCCAGACAATTATTAGTCGATCAGAGTGCTAAGGTTGATGTTCTTCGAGACAGTACAAATCATATGAAAAGTCAGCTAAAAGAGTACCATGACTTTCAAGAGCAGTGCCGAGAAGATGAACGTGAGCGCACAGATATGAGGGCCGAATGGGCTCATCTCTGTACGCGATTAAATATTGTTAGCCGTGAGTTGACGATTGATAATTTAAAGGCCTTTAAAAAGCTGAGAGTTCAAGAGCAAAATAACGTAGAGCACTTTAAGAAAGTTATAAAAAATTATCATCTGTTAACGCCTAAGTTAGAAAAACTCAATCAACAATTAGTAACGGTTAGGGTCGAACTTAAAGCTTTAGAAGACCAAGAAATAAGTTTGCCAGTTCAGTATGATTCTGTAGGTGAAATTCAAGCTTCACCGGTAAAAATCATAGAGATAGAACTGAAAAATGCTTTAGAGGTAGAACAGGATTTATTAGCTAAGCTGGTAGAAAGTATCAAGGTGTTAGGAGAAAAAGTACCTGCTAAAGGGCGTGAAGATAAGTTGATTAATCGTTTAAATCAGCGGCGACAGGATTTTCAGGTTTATGCATTACGTCGGACTGAGTTAACCACTGAATTGGACGAATTAGAACATAAACGCACTCAATGTCAGGAAGAAAATATACTGTTATCTGAAAAATTAGAAGGTTATACAAAACAACTCAATGTGGCTGAAACGATGCGTTTGCATGTCAGGTTGTATGAGAAACAAGAAGAAAGTACAGCTATTGATGAGAAAATTCAGGCAAGTAATGAAGAGCGTGACCGGTTAACTAAAAAAACCATGGAAATCTTAACTGACAGGGGTATAGCTAGTCCCGAGGAAGTTCACGTGCTTGCTAATCAAAAAAAGGACATACCCCAGATACAAGCAACATTGCTTGATTTAGATGCCAGTAAAGTGGGTTTACAAGCTAAGCATACTAAGAAAAAAGTTGAGTTAACACAATTACAGAGTGAATTTGATTTTAGTCGGCAAGACGTAGAACAAGCCTTGAACGATATTGAGAATAAATTAAATATCGCCGAACAAGAGTCCCATCATGTGGAAAGTGTCTTGGCACAGCAGGTCAATTTGGTACGTAATGCCGATGAAATTAATCACAAAATAGAACAACAGCAACAGTGTGTTGATGACTCAAGGAAGGTACTTGCTGAGTTTGAATTGGAAGATAGTCGGGTATTTAGAAAGCGAATTCAGCAGGATATTGCCAGTAATCTATTAAAGATTAGTAATGAATATCTGGAAAAAATTAGTGGCCGTTATTGTTTAAGTCAAATCAAAGAAAAGCAAGGCTTGGCTTTGGCGGTTATTGATTCCTTACAAGATAATAAACAACGCTCAACGAAGACGTTATCCGGCGGTGAAACGTTTATCATTAGTTTGTCATTAGCGTTGGGGCTTTCTGAGATAGCTAATTATGGTCGAGCTGTTGATTCTCTGTTTATTGATGAAGGGTTTGGTACTTTAGACGAAGAATCTTTATACGTCGTCTTAAGTACACTTGAGAATTTGCGTCACGAAGGAAAATTAGTCGGTGTGATTTCTCATATTCAGGAATTACAAGAGCGGGTTAAGACGCAAATAAGAATGAGTCGTGAGCAAGGTGGTTTTAGTCGCTTGGAAGTTGTTGCCTAGGTCTTTCGATAGTGTCAATAGGGGTCAAAGCCCGGGTGTTTTGAATTTATATTTTATCTGGCCGTGTTGTTAACTAGTGTTCTCCTTTTAATGGTTTAAGTTGTTTGTATTTTGTGGTTATCAGTGCATGGTTTGACTCTGACCTTGAATTTTCATGGTCAACTGGATTCTTTTTCGGGTCGGTTCAACGTTTAAAACACGTACGGTCACGATGTTACCGGTTTTAACAATTTGCCTTGGATCCTTCACAAAAGTATGGGCTAATTCTGAAATATGGACTAAGCCATCTTGGTGTACACCGATATCAACAAAAGCACCAAAATTTGCAACATTGGTTACCACGCCCTCCAGTACCATACCCGGTATTAAATCGGCTAGCTTCTCAATACCTGTTTTAAATTGTGCGTTTTTGAATTCAGGGCGAGGGTCGCGACCTGGTTTTTTGAGCTCAGAAATAATATCTATAATCGTGGGTAAACCAAAATTTTGGGTCATTAATGTCTTGGGATCAACGGTAGAAAGAATTTTTTCATTATTGATAAGTTGAGCCAAGGACACGTTTGTTTTTTGGGCGATATTTTTAACAATCGGGTAGCACTCAGGGTGAACAGCAGAGGCATCTAATGGGTTTTTGCCATTTGCAATTCTTAGGAATCCAGCGGCTTGTTCATA
>MPSY01000047.1:9944-14387 GCA_001901525.1 Methylococcales bacterium OPU3_GD_OMZ
TGATTAACTGTTTGCCGTAAGTAAATTCAGTGGACTCTGTTGCGGTTGGGTTAATAGCTATTTTTAAGAAACCTTCATTACGACCACGAAAAATAGCGAGGGCGCGATGAGAAGGTATTTTTCGAATAGCCTCTTGATAATTAAAGTAGTCTGAAAACTTTTGCCCGGCATGTTCTTGGCGGCGCGTAACGGAAGATTTTAAACAACCGTGGTTCCAGATATAATTTCTTAAGTTTTGGATTAATGTGGGTGTTTCAAAGAGTTGCTCAGAAATGATATGCTTTGCCCCTTCTAGTGCAGTGACATTGTCAGGGACATTTTTACTTGGATTCAGAAACTGGTTAGCAAGGGTTAATGGCGGTGTTGAACGATTTTTGAGTAGTGCCTCTGCAAGCGCTCCAAGGCCTGCCTCGCGTGCTTTTTGTGCTTTGGTTTGACGTTTGGGTTTGTAAGGTAAGTACAGGTCTTCTAGATCAGTTTTGGTGCGACAGTCCTTAATGCATTGTTTAAGTTGGGGTGTTAGCTTACCTTGATTGTCTATGCTGACAATAATTCGTTGTTGTCGATCGTACAGATGGCGAAGATATAATAAGCGTTCTGCAAGTTGTCGTAATTGGGTATCGTCTAAACCTTGTGTTATTTCTTTGCGGTAACGAGCGATAAAAGGAACGGTGGAACCTTGGTCTAATAAATCTATTGCAGCGATCACTTGTTTGGGGTTGATGGATAATTCTTCTGCAATACATTCGGGAATATTCATGGGCTAGGTAAAATAAACAAGAAAATATTATTGTAGCAGTTCTTTTTCATGAGAGGATTGAGCCGTTTCATGTATTTCAGTGTCTCGGATAAGTTAGCGTGGATATAGCTATCGGATTAGAGAATATATTAAAGGGGTGGTCAGACTGCAATGAAGGAAAGGGATAGAAGGAATGGGGTTGTATTGGTACATACTGGTGAGGGTAAGGGTAAGTCGTCGAGTGCTATTGGGATGGTGTTTCGCGCTGCCGGCTGGGGATTAAAGGTTTGTGTTATACAATTTATAAAAGGGCAGTGGCAAACGGGCGAGCAAAAAGCAGCGGCGCAGTTTGATAATATAGAATGGCATGCATTAGGCGATGGTTTTACTTGGGATACCAAGAATCCGGAGCAAGATATTAAAACCTCACAAGAAATTTGGCGGTTTAGTCAGGAAAAAATAAGCTCTGAGGATTTTGATTTAGTGGTCCTCGATGAGATAAATTATTGCAGTAGTTATGGGTGGATTACCGGCAAGGAAATTGCCGATTTTATTACCGCTAAACGACCGCCTTGGATGCATTTGGTTTTAACTGGGCGTGGTGCTGCAGAGGAAGTAATTACGGTGGCGCATACGGTTTCTGAAATGCAAACCATAAAACATGCCTTTGATCAGGGTATTATGGCTGAACAGGGTATTGAGTTTTAAATACGATTGATGCCGATGGCAAAGCGACTTTTTTTAGCAGTATGTCCACCGATGTCATTAACGCAAACCATTGAGCAGTCGATAAGATTGCCTATTGATTGTAGGCCGGTGGCGGCTGAAAATTATCATGTTACCTTGCTGTTTCTAGGTTTAGTTGAACCGGAGCTGCAGGTTGAAATTTGCCGTAGTATGGCGCAGGTAACGTCGACTCCGTTTACCGTGCAATTTAGGCAAATAACGCACTGGGAAAAGCCGAAGGTTCTCTGTTTGACAGATTCAAAAGCCAATGCAGCGTTACTCAATGTAGTGACTCAAATTAAAAAAGGTGTTGAGAAATTAGGTGTTTCGGTGGAGCGTCGACCTTTTCAAGCGCATCTGACGGTTGCTAAAGGTGTGCTAAGACCACATTTTGATACCGTAAGCCGTATTTCTTGGCCAGTTGAAAGTTTTTGCTTACTTGAATCTATTGGTGTTTCTTCCGGGGTGCGTTATGACGTTATTCAGAAATGGGATTTTTAATAGTGGGGAGTGGCTGTCTTGTCTTTAGCTTGAGAAGACGGGCTCTTTGTGGCCATTCCTCAGCGCAACCCTTGTCGTAAAAGAAATAAACAATAGTGCCTAATTCTTGCGCATTCTTAGGCATCCCCATGTGGACGAACAACCCTTTACCCGTATTAGAGGTGGCGTCAGGCTGCCTGAGACTGTGCAGATTGTCACTGTTAGAGCAAGGTCTTCTATCGATGGTTTTGTCGGTAAAAAGGTCGACGTTGTGTTACCGAGCCATTAATCATGCGTTATTATCTTAGGAGAAGTTAGCGTTGAAGGTAAATGTTTTTTTAATGGTTGTTTGGGTCGGTGTGTTAAATATATCTTTTGCATCGGCTACAGAAGAAGATTTTTACGGGTGGCAATCCTTTTCTTTATCAGGCGATATGAGTAAGGTTTCACCCCACTTGGATAAAGTTCGTTGGAATGTGATGAGCCAAACCCGATTAGGCAATAATCATAAGGATCTCACGGAATACTTGTTATTTGCACAAGTGGGCTATCAACTGAGCGACAGTTTAAGTCTGTGGTTAGGATACACCCATGATTGGTTGACCCCACTTAATAAAGAGGAATATCAGGAGCATCGAAGCTATCAGGATTTACTCTGGGACCGAAGTATCGGGCCAGGTCTTTTAAGGTTACGAACACGGTTTGAACAGCGTTTTAAGCAGGCTGTGAATAATAGTGATTTAGCGTGGCGAATTCGTCAGATGATAGAATACCGATGGTTTTTGCCTTTCCTGTTGAAAACAAGTCTAGTCGTTTCTGAAGAGCCCTTCTTTCTGCTGAACAATAGCTCTTGGGGACAGGTTGGTATGAGTGAGAATCGTGTGTCAGCAATGCTTGATTTTAAATTAGATCAGCATACGAATTTAGGCCTGGGCTATTTAAATCAATATATCTTCCGTACTCACAAAGACAATCGAATTAATCATACCTTATTGGTTAATATGGCCTTTAATTTCTGATTTACATAAATAAATATTGTATTTTTTAATGGTAGTGTAATGACAATCGTAAAATCTATTGGCAGTAAATTATATTTTCTTTTAAGCCTTGTTCTAATGAGTTGCTCATTGGACCCTGTCGTTGATGATGTTGAAAGCAAGGCGTTTTATTCATTGCCGGGTCTTGAGCATGGCTTAATTCAATCACCGATTAATATTTTATCCCAGAAACAGCATAATTTAGGGCGGCACAAGGTGACGTTGCATTTTGAAGATGCTATTAATGAAATTGAAAACTTAGGTCATACCGTACAATTGGATTTCGAAGCGGGAAGCACAATCACCAGTGACGGTATGACCTATGAATTCAAACAAATGCACTTTCATACTCCTTCAGAACACCTAGTTGATGGCGTGACTTACCCCATGGAAATGCATATTGTTAATTACCGAGGTCCCTTATATGAAGGGGATCATCCACATTATTTAGTGATCGGTGTCTTATTTAAAATGGGTCAGGAAAATAAGTTTATCAGTGAGTTTTTAGGAAAAATACCGGAAAAGCCACACAGTCACGCCGCTATAAAAAAAGGGGTAGTCCGATTACACGATCTTTTTAGCGCATCCTTAGAGGAAGAATTAAATAATTTTTACCATTACAAGGGCTCATTAACAACGCCGCCCTATACTGAAACAGTGAATTGGTTTGTGTTAAGGCATATTATTGAGGCATCGCCTGAGCAGATTTATGCCATTAATAAGATTGAGGGGAACAATGCTAGGCATATTCAGGGTGAGTACGGCAGAGTTGTTGATTAATTAACTTTATTTGCGGGGTTGCCATGTTGTTATAGGAGATTTTGGGTATAAAAGATATTGTTATTTGAGTGCTTATGCTAGTTATAGTTTTTGGATTAATAGGGTGTGTTTTTTGCAATCGAAGAGTAAAGATACGTGAAAGTACCTAAGAGTTGATTCTAGTTCTAGTATTTTTTTGACGACTGAGTTTTTTACTACTCTTAATAATATCATTTTACCTTTATCTCCACTGGCTAAGTTAATGGAGATAAAGTTACCCACAAAAATGTGGATAACTTTGTGGATTATTTGTTCATTTAGAAATACAGAGCGTATTTCCTCTACCCTTCTACTCGGATGACCCGAAAAGATACGCAGATAAATAGATTTAAAATCAATTGGTTATGAGCATTCTTTTGAAAAAAACAATAACGTACGGTTTTGTTATAAACAAGTTGTCCGTTAACGGCTTTCGTGGATAATAATCTTTGAGAGATCTGCCGTGAGTGAAGATTGAAGGATTGGCTCATTGCCTAAAGAAACCCATAGTTAATGTCAATAAATCTAAAGGGTAGTAGAGAGTGGAGTAGTGAAGGCGGTGTGAGACAAAATGTCGCGCGACAACGTGCCACATTTTCACGAGTGAATAATTTGTATTAGTTCCGATTTAATCTGACACTTCAGCTTGAACTGAAGAGAGTT
>MPSY01000048.1 GCA_001901525.1 Methylococcales bacterium OPU3_GD_OMZ
GGTCTATATACAACTGCTCAAATTTTTCATGTAACTGTTCAGCCAATGTTCTTTTTACAAACTGTCGTGCCGCATGAATCGCCTCAACATTAATAACCTCGACCTGCTCGTGTAAATAAATCTCACTCGGCAAAGTTAACAACAAAGTTAAATAAGATAAGTCGTCCCTAGGTTGACTTAAAATATTATCATAGACCTCAATAAGAATTTTATTTAACACCAAAGGTCTGCCGGCACAGTAATCTTGAACCAAATCAAGAATAATACTGCACGCTAATTTTTGCCCCGCCTCCCATCGATTAAACGTATCAACATCATTGCTACTTAAAAAAGCTAACTGCTCAAGGTCCTGGTCAATAATTAATTTAACCGGGGCCGAAAACCCACGCAATAAAGAAAGCGTTGGCAAGCTCTTAACACCTATAAATTCAAAAGTCTGGGTGACTTCGGTTAACGCCAAAACAACTTCATTATGCACTTTGGTCGCCCCGGCTTGTTGCAGTTCTAAGACTTGACCATCCGAGCCTAACATCCCGAAACGAATCGGAATATGTAACGGCAACTTATTCTCATAACTGGGTATTTCTCGGCAAGATTGATGGCAGGTTATTAACAACTTCTGCGCATCCTGTTGATAATCAACCGTGACACTGACTTCTGGCGTCCCAGCTTGCTGATACCACAAGTTAAACTGCGATAAATCAACCCGATTTGCATCTTCCATGGCCTTAACAAAATCATAACAGGTCACCGCCTGTCCATCATGACGCTGAAAGTATAAATCCGTGCCTAAACGAAAACCCTCTGCCCCAACCAAGGTATGCAGCATGCGCACAACCTCAGCCCCTTTTTCATAAATTGTCAGGGTATAAAAATTATTAATCTCGATGTAAGAATCGGGACGAATCGGATGTGCCAAAGGCCCGGCATCTTCTGCAAATTGACGCGTCCTAAGCATATTGACATCTTCAATACGCTTCACTGCTTTTGACGTGTGATCTGCTGTAAATTCCTGATCCCGAAATACCGTCAACCCTTCTTTAAGGCTTAATTGAAACCAATCCCTACATGTGACTCGATTGCCGGTCCAATTGTGAAAATATTCGTGGCCAATAACACCTTCAATATGTTCATAATCAGTATCTGTCGCAGTATCCGGACGTGCCAAAACAAACTTAGTATTAAAAACATTAAGCCCCTTATTTTCCATGGCCCCCATATTAAAATGACTGACCGCAACAATCATATAAAGGTCTAAATCATATTCTCTACCATAGACCCTTTCATCCCATGCCATGGCATTTTTTAACGAACGCATGGCGTGACCACACTTATCCAGATCATTTGGTTCAACAAAAACCTGTAACGTTATCTCACGTCCACCCATAGTCATAAAACGATCTTCAATACTGACTAAGGGCCCTGCAACCAACGCAAAAAGATAACAGGGTTTTGGAAAAGGATCCTCCCATGTCACCCAATGACGACTATCACCTAACTCACCGTGAGCCACCTGATTACCATTAGATAATAAAACCGGATAAAGCGTTTTATCCCCGATGATTGTTGTTGTATAACAAGACATCACATCTGGCCGGTCTAGAAAATAAGTAATTTTCCTGAAGCCTTCCGCCTCACACTGTGTGCAAAATAAGCCATTACTCATATACAACCCTTCAAGAGCCGTATTGACACTGGGGTTTAATATGGTTTCAATAATTAACTCAAAAACATCGTCACGAGGTAAGGCTGATAATGTCAGTGTCTCGTCATCAAGCACATAATCAGCCGCTGTCAAAACCTGACCGTTTAATGCCACTGACTTTAAGCACAGCTGCTCACCCGACAAGACTAACGGCTCACCCGCCTTATGCGCAGGGTTAGCCTCGACTTTAAGAGTTGAAATAACACGTGTTTCAGTTGCATCTAAAATAAAATTCAAATCAACCGTCTGTATGAGATAAGCCGGTGGCAGATAGTCCTTTAAAAAAATAGTTTTCGGAGAATTATCTTGCATCGTTATTCAGACTCAGCTTTTTCATTACAACCATTTACTATTCCCTTATGTTTTAATGCAAACATTGCCAACATAGCCCATCCGCCTATCAAAGACACGCCTCCTAACGGCGTGATCATGCCTAACCATGTCATATTTAAACACGCGAGCAAATACAGGCTCCCCGAGAAAAAAACAATCCCCGATAAAAAGAACCACGCCGCGCACCTTAATAACTTCACATCCGAATGATGCCTCATTAATACCGCAACACCCATTAAAGCCAACGCATGCCACATATGATAATCCACACCCGTTTTATAAACCGATAACATCGCCGGCGATAAAATATCACGCAAACCGTGCGCACCAAAAGCACCCAGTAGCACCCCTGTTAAACCGGCCAGTGCCGCCGCTAACAAAAAATTAATCTTCACCTAGCTCTCCTTTAACCGCGGCATCAATTGCACCAGATTACAAGGCCGGGTACGGTAATCCAACTGATCTTTTATTAGTGAATCCCAAGCCGTACGACACGCTCCTGATGAACCCGGCAGACAGAAGATATAAGTTCCATTCGCAACACCCGCAATAGCGCGCGACTGAATCGTCGAGGTTTTAATCGTCTGATATGAAATCATCCTGAAGACCTCGCCAAAACCATCCAATACTTTATCCAACAACGGTTGCACCGCTTCCGGTGTCCCGTCTCGCCCGGTTACACCGGTTCCACCGGTTGTCAAAATAACATCTATTTCAGGATTTGCTATCCATTGCGACGCTACGGAACGAATCTGATAAATATCATCCGGGACGATCTGTTTGTCGTGTAAAAAGTGCCCGGTTTTTTCCAAGCGCTCAACCAACACTTTTCCGGAAACATCATCGGCTTCAGATCGCGTATCGGAAATCACCATAACCGCAACGGCTAAAGGTTTAAACTCTCTTACATGGCTCATCTTATTCAATCACTTCACTTAATATTAAAAACACAACAACGCACCGCTAGCCGTTACTGTAAAACAATAAAGAACGCATCCCGACCGCGCTGAATATTCAATAATAAACGATTGCTGGACATAGCGACTTTCTTAAAGTCCGGTAGGGTCTGTACCCGGTAACGATTAACCGACAAAATAATATCACCGGGCCTTAATCCGGCATTCCAGGCGTAGGAACCAGAATCAACCTGATTCACTAAAATACCGGGCACCCGATCTTTTTGCACTGCACTCAACACAACACCCGTCAATGTCTTGTGAATACTTTGACCCTTGGTAACTAACGAGACCGGCTTGCCCACAATGGCCTTAATGTTTTGTAGCCGGCCATTTCTAAGAATTGCTATATCAACCTGATCACCGATTTGTAATAAACCAATAATATTACGAATTTGATGGCTGTTCTTAATTTTAAGATTATTGACTAAACGAATAATATCTCCGGCTTCAAGACCGGCTCGTTCCGCCGATGAGCCCGCCTGCACACGACTAATGACCGCTCCGTAATTTTCCGCCAACTCAAAAGCCTTCACTAAGTCCGGCGTTAAATCCTGTGTTGAAATCCCTAAAAGGCCGCGGCGAACCTCGCCATACTGTACTAGAGAGTTTTTTAATGTCATCGCCATATTGGAGGGAATGGCAAAACCAATCCCTACATTACCTCCATTCGGCGCCAGAATAGCGGTATTAATTCCTATTAATTCTCCTTTCAGATTAATCAAGGCACCGCCTGAATTTCCAGGGTTAATTGAAGCATCAGTCTGAATAAAATCCTCATACCCTTCAATTCCCAACCCCGTTCGACCTAAAGCGCTAACAATACCGGACGTTGCGGTCTGTCCTAAACCAAATGGATTACCGATAGCAATAACAAAATCACCCACGCGTAGACGCGAAGAGTCAGCAACCGGCAACTCGACCAAATTATCTGCTGGGATTTGAATGACGGCGACATCGGCTTCCGGGTCCTTACCAATTAATTTCGCCTTGAATTGTCGCTTATCACTCAAGGTCACCAAAATTTCATCTGCTTTATCAATAACATGATTATTAGTCAAAACCAGACCTAACTGGCTATCAATAATAACCCCCGAACCTAAACTGTTGTTTTGCTGGCGTTGTCGTTGCCGGGGCTGATTAAAACGCCGAAAAAAAGGATCTTGCATTAAGGGGTTATCATTGACTCGGATATTTTTTAAAGTCGATATATTAACAACCGCCGGCATACTTTTGTCTAAGATGGGTGCCAATGAAGGTAACGATTCACCTGCAACGGTCAACGGTAAGGTCGCCGCAACCGTTTGGATAAACCCCAGGCCTAATAGCAAGACCCAAAATAAAGCGCTAACACCGTATTTTTTATTCACCACCGCACGTCTCATTTAACACACCCTGTTTTTGTCTAAAAGGCCACCGTCATTCGGCTAGTCTCTCCGACTTACCGAATCATCTCATCCATTGCCTATTAATTTATCACATAAAACAAAAAAAACGCGCATTAAAGCACAGACGGCCTCTTTAGTATCCGCTAAAAAAATAGACCTTAATTGGAGTGGCAATCAATTACCCAAAAATAGAGTGAATACTCCGTCTTGAACAACTTCTGACCGATAAGATTAAGAAAAAAACGAGGACATCGACATTGCAAAAAAACAGAAGGTCGACTAAAAATAAGACCCGCGCAAGAATGCTTTTTAATCACTGGATAACAATCAAAAAGCAATCTCAACAGGTAACAAGAACGCGTAATGCACCCCAACACTGTTGAGGGATAAAAAAGCTTATTTGATTTTAGCTTCTTTATAGTTGACGTATTTACGAACAACCGGGTCAAACTTCTTCATTTCTATTTTCTCAGGCATGGTTCGTTTGTTTTTAGTCGTCGTATAAAAATGACCTGTTCCTGCGCTGGAAACTAATTTAATTATATCTCTCATCGCTAATTCCCTTAAACTTTATTGCCACGTTTACGTATACCCGCAAGAACAGCATCAATCCCATTCTTATCAATGATACGCATACCTTTGCTTGAAACTTTCAAACGCACCCAACGGCGCTCCGTTTCAACCCAAAATTTATGCATATGCAAATTTGGATTAAAACGTCTTTTTGTTTTATTGTTCGCGTGCGAAACGTTATTTCCGGTAACAGGGCGTTTACCTGTTACTTGACATTCTCTAGACATGATTTCCCTCAACCACTTAAATTTTCTAAATTAGCCAACCTTTATACCAAATTATTAATTAATCGTAAAGACCTAACGAGTTTTAGTCTGATAAAATAGCTCTTATTATTCATTTACAACCCAAAGGTTCTGCCCACGTGAAAATTAAACTCGGCATCGTAATGGACGACATCAGCCTGATCAATATTAAAAAAGACACCAGCTTTGCGATGTTGCTAGAGGCTCAAGCCCGCTCTTGGTCACTATTTTACATGGAAATCAAAGACCTTTTTTTAAAAAATGGCCAAGCCTTTGCCCGCACACGCACATTAGAGGTCACCCCCGACCCGGCTGGCTGGTATCAGTTCAGTGATGATCAAGAAATGCCTCTGGCGGATCTCAATGTTATTTTAATGCGTAAAGACCCCCCCTTTAATCAAGACTATATCTACAGTACCTATTTATTAGAATTAGCCGAAAAAAGTGGCTCCTATATTGTCAACAGACCACAATCACTACGCGATGCCAATGAAAAACTTTACACCGCCTGGTTTCCACACTGTTGCACGGACATGCTGGTGACCAAGGAAGCCAACCGCATTCGTGAATTTCTTAACAAAAACCAGGACATTATATTAAAACCCCTGGACGGCATGGGCGGCACCTCCATCTTCCGTGTTCAACAAGACGATCCTAATCTCAGCGTCATCCTTGAAACGATCACGCGCTATAACCGTGAATTTATCATGGCACAAAAATACCTCCCTGAAATCAAAGATGGAGATAAACGTTTGCTCATGATCAATGGAGAACCTATTCCTTACACGCTGGCCAGAATTCCAGCTAAAGGCGAAACCCGCGGTAATTTAGCGGCCGGCGGCTTGGCTGAAGGACGTGAACTGACGGCCAGAGATCGATGGATTGCAGAGCAAGTCGGTCCCACACTAAAAGAAAAAGGCTTGGTTTTTGTCGGTTTGGATATTATTGGTGACTATCTGACTGAAATCAATGTAACCAGCCCCACCTGCGTTCAGGAGTTAGACCGACAATTTAATATTAATATCAGTGCCATACTAATGGATCATATCGAGACCCACTTAAACTCATAGGTTGTGATAGACCACCATGCAACTAACAAGACCTCGCGGTATAACAAACAATAAACTTTTATTGGCACTGATGCTTTCTTTCCTGGTGCACCTTGCGGTCTTAACACCCCTGAAACTCCCTGTTGTCACACCGACTAAAGTAGCACCACCCATTACTATTACACTCACTCAGTCCAAAGAACTAACACCGGCTAATCTCCCCGCTCAAACGACAGCAGCCGTCAAAAAGGTCATCACCACTACGGCGGATTCAACGCCAATAAAACAGCCTTTAAGAACAGCGCCCAAAAAAAATAATGTCCGCCACCCGAAGATACCCGCACCCAAGACCGCATCAAAACACCACACCCTCAAAAAACAACCCAAAAACCTCTCCGTCAATACGCTGGTACAACAAATCAGTGATATGGGTCGCACTCTTAGCAACCAAGCCATTAACCCTAAAAACAGCCGAATTAAATTCTCGAATTCACTTTCCCAGGCGCATCGACACAAAGCGACATACTACATTAAGCAATGGCAGGCTAAGGTTGAACGCATTGGCAACCTTAACTACCCCGCCATTGCTCAAAGCCCTGGGTTTCGGGGAACGCTGTTGATTGATGCCGGAATCAATCCTGACGGCAGTCTCTATAGCATTAGGGTACGACAATCCTCAGGCAACAAAACCTTAGATGAAGCGGCTATAAATATTGTCCGCATGGGCGTTCCCTATTCACCGTTACCTAAAGAGCTTTTAGACGAAATAGATGTATTAGTTATAAGCCGAGTCTGGCAATTTTCTGATGAAACTGGTATATCTACTAGTCAGTAATTGTGTCTTCACAAACAAGCAGGAGGTCCGTACTGTTATGAAACAGCCACAATCATTTACCAATCAACTTCTGGTTGCCATGCCGCATATGGTTGATCCTAATTTTCACCAAACGGTCACACTGCTTTGCCAACATGATCAAAAAGGCGCTTTGGGCATTATCATTAATCGCCCTGCCAACATCAAAGCTCAAGATATTTTTCAACAAATGGATATCACCCTCACCCAGGATTTTTCAAATAACATTCCCGTCTATGCTGGCGGCCCCGTTCAACCCGATCGCGGTTTTGTTCTACATACACCCAGTGCCGACTGGGATTCTTCATTAATTATTTCTGATTACGTTGCCCTAACCACTTCACGAGATATTCTGGAAGCCATCGCCCTCAATGAAGGCCCGAAAAAGGCCCTCATTGCCTTAGGTTATTCCGGCTGGGGAGAAAACCAACTCGAACAAGAAATGATTGCTAACACTTGGTTAAACACCCCCTCTAATCAGGCTCTACTCTTTGATACCCCTATTAACCAGCGTTGGCAAAAAGCTGCTGAACAAATCGGTGTTGATATAAGTTTACTGACCTCAACCGCAGGACATGGCTAAATAATCACGATGCCGCTAACAAAAAAAGAACCCATCAATCTCAACGATACCTTTTTAGGCTTTGATTTTGGCCATAAAAAGATTGGTGTCGCCATTGCTCATATAGAAACTGCAATCGCCAACCCATTAACCACTGTCCCCGCCGTTAACCAAAAACCGAACTGGCAACAATTACAATTACTGATTGAAAAATGGCAACCGCAAGGCTTAGTTGTCGGCCAGTCAGTACAACAAGACGGCTCTGACAATCTGGTAACGCCACGCATTATAAAATTCTGTCGCCAACTCCACGGTCGATTTAACTTACCGGTCTATCAGGTCGATGAGACATTAACCACGTTTGAAGCTAAACAAATGCTATATAATGACCTCAATGTTTCGGCTAAAAAGCTCTGGAAAGTTCAAGATCAACTTGCTGCACAACGCATACTGCTAACCTGGATAAATGCACAACAACGTCCCCATGAACCCTAACGACCTTTCAATCCCTGAGTTACTCGATACACTTGAAGAACAATTACGCGCAACCCTTAACCATCGAAAACTAACCGACCCGTTAATGATCGGTATTCATAGCGGCGGCGTCTGGGTTGCCGAGCAAATGCACCAACGTTTAGGCCTGAGCAACCCTTTAGGCCTGCTGGATATTTCTTTTTATCGCGATGATTTTTCACAACTGGGAATTAACCCCTTTGTCAAACCCAGCCAACTACCCAAAGACATAGAGTCACGCGATATTATTCTCATTGACGATGTTTTTTATACCGGTCGAACCATTAGAGCAGCCCTCAACGAAATTTTTGATTATGGCCGCCCTAACCAAGTCATCTTAGGCATTTTAATAGAGCGCGATGGTCAGCAAATACCCCTTAAACCTGACTGTATCGGCGTTAATATTAAGCTACAACCCGGTGAACGCATTAAACTAACCGGCCCTAATCCATTAGCCATCACCATACAGAATACCGATGATTCCGAAGCCGCCTGACTCTATGACGACGCCCCACTCTCTGCAGTTTAATTCAGACCACCAATTACAACATCTGCTATCCATAGAAGGGCTCGACCAGCGACTATTAACCGAGATCATGGACAATGCCGAATCTTTTGCCAGCCTAGCCAATCAACCGGTTAAAAAATATCCGATCTTACGCGGCAAAACAGTTGTTAATCTTTTCTTCGAAAACAGTACCCGAACACGCACAACATTCGAATTGGCCGCCAAACGATTATCTGCCGATGTCATCAATATGAACATCGCCACTTCAGCAACGTCCAAAGGGGAAAGCCTTTTAGATACTATCCGCAACTTAGAGGCCATGCATGTTGATATGTTTGTGATCCGCCATGCCTTAAGTGGTGCTGCTCACTTTATCGCTCAACATGTAGCCCCGGGAATCAGTGTCATTAACGCCGGCGACGGCAATCATGCTCACCCGACACAAGCTCTGTTAGACATGTTTACTATTCGACGACACAAAAATGATTTTTCTTCATTACGCATCGCGATCATTGGCGACATTCTTCACTCCCGCGTTGCACGCTCCCAAATTCAGGCACTGTCCATTTTAGGTGCCAAAGAAATTCGGGTTATCGCCCCGAAGACATTACTCCCGATTGAGGTTAACGCCTTAGGCGTCAGTGTGTCTCATACGCTTGAAGAAGGTCTGCAAGACATTGATGTCGTCATCATGTTACGTCTACAAAAAGAACGCATGTCCGGCGCCCTCCTGCCCAGTGAAAGTGAATATTTTAATTGCTTTGGACTGACTCAGGAAAAATTGGCGATCGCAAAACCCGATGCCATTGTTATGCACCCCGGGCCCATTAATCGTGGCGTTGAAATTTCATCTGAGGTCGCTGACGGTCCGCAATCCGTTATTCTGCAACAAGTCAGCTACGGTATCGCCATACGCATGGCCATCATGTCATTGATTATGCAAACACCCGGGAGACACCATACATGACCGCTGTATTGATTACCGGCGGGCGCATTATCGACCCCGCCAATGCCATTGATAAAGTCGGTGACTTATTCATCAAAAACAACCGAATTATTTCGCTTTTTGATCGTCCAAATGACTTCACCGCAGTACAGACCATTAATGCAAAAGACCATATTGTCTGCCCGGGCCTTATTGATCTGAGCGCTCATTTACGTGAACCCGGGCAAACACAAAAAGCAACCATCCTCTCTGAAACGACAGCCGCACTTAAAAGTGGTATAACCACACTGTGTTGCCCGCCTGATACCCACCCGATCAATGATACCCCTGCCGTTACTGAATTTATACTGGACAAAGTAGAACATGCCAACGCAGCAACCGTCTTACCGATTGGTGCGTTAACGCAAGGACTGGAAGGCACCAAGCTCAGCGCCATGGCAGCTTTACACAAAGCCGGTTGCATTGGCTTCAGCAATGCACACAACCCAATTAAAAACACATTGGTTTTACGCCGCACTCTGGAGTACGCAGCCAGCCACAATCTTTGCGTCATTATTCGCCCTGAAGATCCCTGGCTTCAAGATCAAGGCTGTGTTCACGAAGGTATACCAGCGTCTCGATTTGGTCTGCCAGGAATCCCAAAGGCTTCTGAAATCATTGCTATACAACAAAGCCTCGCTTTATGTGAACTGACTGGCTGCCGAATTCACTTTTCCCAACTCAGTTGCAGTGAATCTGTCAATTTACTAAAAGCGGCCAAACACAAACAATTACCCGTTTCAGCCGATGTTGCCATTCACCAATTATTTTTCACCGAGAACGAACTCAATACCTTTGATAGCGCGCTCCATGTACACCCTCCTTTTCGAACTGAAACTGATAAACAAGCCTTACTAGATGGGTTAAAGGGCGGTGTTATTGATGCGGTCTGTTCAGCGCACCAACCTCATGACGCTGATGCCAAACTGGGAGCATTTCCCTCGACACAACCAGGAATTTCTGCTCTGGAAACACTTTTGCCGTTAATCCTTAAACTCATCGAGACAAAGGCTTTATCGTTAAGCCAAGGAATTTCTTGGGTAACACAAAATCCAGCGAGCATTCTAGCCCTGAAACAGGGCAGCTTAACCACTGGCAGTCCAGCAGACATTTGTATTTTTGATCCCGAACTAACATGGACCGTTAATGAAAACAACTGGCTAAGCCAAGGCCGAAATACACCGCTCTGGGGTCAAACCATCAAAGGAAAAGCCACCCAAATCATTAAATCAGGGCAGGTTTTTTCCTCATAGAGCTAACGCTTCGGTAAATTAACAAAATATCAATTATCGTCATCGCCAAGTTGGGCTTGTTCAGAGATATTTTTAGGAATTGCTTTTTTAACTTTAACGCCAAGTTCAACAAAACTATTGGCTTGTCTAATTAAGTTGCCTTGTCCCTGCGTTAATTTTCCCATTACCCCCGTATAGGTTTTATTAACCGTACTGAGTTGATTACCCAATTTATCGAGATCCTCAACAAAGCCGCGAATTTTATCGTACAAACTCCCGGCCTTTTCAGCAATAATCCGGGCATTTTCATTGCGGCGTTCATAACGCCAAATATTCTCAATCGTTCTTAAGGTAGCCAGCAACGTAGTCGGCGTCACCACGATAATCTTATGCTCAAAGGCATCAGCAAACACCTTTTCATCGGCCTGAAAAGCAGCCATAAAAGCCGCTTCAATCGGCATAAACAGCAAGACAAAATCCAAGGAGCGCAACCCTTTTAGACTGCTGTAATCCTTTTCACTCAGACCTTTAATATGCTGTCGAACCGCGAGGGTATGTTCTTTTAGCGCTTTAATACGTTCGCCGTCATCCTCTGTTGAACAGTAGCGCTCATAAGCAACCAATGAGACTTTGGAATCAACCACGACATCTTTGTCACCCGGTAAGCGTATAATGACATCAGGCTTAAACAAGCTATTATCATCATTTCGAAAAGCGCCTTGCGGGTCATACTCAATGCCCTTTCGTAGCCCCGACTCTTCAAGCACTTTTTCTAAAATCATTTCCCCCCAGTTACCTTGGGTTTTATTATCTCCTTTCAAGGCTCGGGTTAAATTTAATGCCTCTTGGTTCATCTTTTGGGTATCTTGCCTGAGCTGGCTTATTTCTTCTCTTAAGGTAACTCGATCACGCGTTTCATGTTCATAAACATGTTCAATACGTTTTTTAAAATCACCTAATTGCTCTTTAAGCGGTGAAACAATTTCATTCAGACTGCTGTTGTTTTGTTCTTTAAACTGTTTGGTCTTGGCCTCAAAAATCTGATTCGCTAAATTCTCAAACTGCAGTTTTAATTGGATTTCCGCATCCTGCAGTAATTTAAGCTTTTCTGCACCGTGTTTTTGCTGCTCTTCAAGCCGCGCTTGTAATTGCGCTGTTAAGATATTGGCACGGGTGAGTTGCTCTTGCAGGCATTCACACTGCTGATTACGCTCATCAAGAATCAGTAATTTTTCTTTGGCTATTAACAGGTGCTGCTCAAGTTCTCGCCGACTACGCTGCGACCACAGGCCCATCATAAGCAACCCCAGTAGACAACCCAAGCCAAGGGCAGTTAATACATGCGTGTTCTCAATCAGATAAGAAAAAATATCCAAAAATCACCTTATTACGGTCATTATGCCCAAGATTCAAAGACCCGCATTGCTGCATGAATCGTTTCATCTAAATCTTCTTGACGATGAGCCGATGACACAAAACCGGCTTCAAACGCAGAAGGCGCCAAATAAACACCTTGCTCAAGCATGCCATGAAAAAAACCTTTGAATTGCGACTGGTCACAAGCCATCACTTGCGCAAAATTGCTAACAGATTCATCCCTTGTAAAGAAAAGTCCAAACATAGCGCCCACTGAATTATGGGTCATCGCAATATTATTACGGGTTGCAACGGAGGCAATCCCCGCTAATAAATAATTTGTCGAGGCCGTGAGCTGATCATAAAAATCAGGTTGCGCAATCAAGTTAAGCGTGGCCAAACCGGCCGCCATTGCAACCGGGTTACCCGATAGCGTACCGGCCTGATAAACAGGGCCCAATGGCGCAATAGCTTCCATTATTTCACGCCGGCCACCAAAAGCACCTACGGGCATACCACCCCCTAGAATTTTACCTAAGGTAGTCAAGTCAGGTCTCACACCATAATGGCCTTGCGCTCCGGATAAACTAACACGAAACCCGGTCATGACTTCGTCAAAAATAAGCACAGCACCGGCATCATCACAAACGCTGCGAAGACCTTCCAAAAAACCTGAAACCGGTGGAATACAATTCATATTGCCAGCAACCGGTTCAACAATAATGGCGGCAATTTCAGACCCTATCGAATTAAAAACCTCCTCAACACCCTGAAGATCATTATAAGTCAGCGTAATGGTTTCAGCGGCCAAGGCTTCAGGAACCCCAGGAGAACTGGGCACCCCCAATGTCAACGCCCCAGACCCTGCTTTAACTAACAGTGAATCTGAATGGCCGTGGTAACACCCTTCAAATTTAACAATTTTATCTCTACCGGTATAGCCACGGGCTAACCGAATCGCACTCATGGTCGCCTCGGTACCCGAACTCACCATACGAACCAAATCAATAGAGGGAATCAAGTCACAGACTCTAGCGGCTAACGTTGTTTCAATTTCAGTCGGCGCACCAAAACTCAAACCCTGAGTGGCCGCACGGGTAACGCTCGCTATAACCTCAGGATGCGCATGACCGACTATCATGGGCCCCCATGAGCCAACATAATCAATGTAGCGTTTCCCGCTGGAATCAAAAATATAAGGGCCTGCCGCACGGTCAATAAAGACAGGATCGCCACCGACCCCCTTAAAAGCTCTCACCGGTGAATTCACACCGCCGGGAATGACTTGTTGGGCACGGGAAAATTGGGAATTATCACTCATAAAGATCAATAGAAAAATTGTAAAATGAAGATGACTTCGTGAAACTCATCATACAACAAGTCCAGTTGTTATGCGTATTAAAAGTATCGGGCAAAAAAAAACCCAGATACAAAATATCTGGGTCTTAAATTAAAAGCCTGGCAGTTCCCTACTTTCACATGGATAAATCCACACTATCATCGGCGCTAAACGGTTTCACTTCCGAGTTCGGAATGGGATCGGGTGGGGCACGTTCGCTATGGCCACCAGGCAAATCGTTTTGGCAAAATATCCTTATCTCACCGTAACAGTCCTCATCAATCATCCTTCGAAGAACTGTCGGAATCTGTAAACTGTTCAAGCTAAGCTAATATTATCAACTTCACCCAAACTACTTGGGTGTTATATGGTCAAGCCTCACGGGCAATTAGTACTGGTTAGCTTCACGCATTACTGCGCTTCCACACCCAGCCTATCAACCTGATAGTCTCTCAGGGCCCTTCAGGGTACTTAAAGTACCAGTGAGATCTCATCTTGGGCGAGGTTTCCCGCTTAGATGCTTTCAGCGGTTATCCTGTCCGAACATAGCTACCCGGCAATGCCACTGGCGTGACAACCGGAACACCAGAGGTTCGTCCACTCCGGTCCTCTCGTACTAGGAGCAGATGCCCTCAAATCTCAAACGCCCACGGCAGATAGGGACCGAACTGTCTCACGACGTTCTGAACCCAGCTCGCGTACCACTTTAAATGGCGAACAGCCATACCCTTGGGACCTGCT
>MPSY01000182.1 GCA_001901525.1 Methylococcales bacterium OPU3_GD_OMZ
CAATAGCACTCAAACTATTAAGAATAATTATCATATTAAGCCGCTTTTATGACCGCTTCATGCTAATCACTTTAGAAAAAACCTAAGGGGTTCACATCATAACTCACAAGAATATTCTTAGTTTGTTGATAATGGTCGAGCATCATCTTATGGGTTTCACGGCCAACACCAGATTTCTTGTAACCGCCAAATGCGGCATGAGCAGGATAATGATGGTAACAATTTGTCCAAACACGGCCGGCTTGAATGCCCCGCCCCATCCGGTAGGCTCTATTCATATCCCGCGTCCAAAGCCCCGCCCCTAAGCCAAATTCACTATCATTAGCAATAAGAAGCGCCTCTTTTTCATCTCGGAATGTAGTTACAGAAACCACCGGGCCAAAAATTTCTTCCTGAAAAACACGCATTTTATTGTGTCCTTTCAGTATGGTTGGCTGAATATAATACCCTTGGTCAAACTCACCAGATAAAGACTCAACTTGCCCGCCCATTAGAATCTCAGCACCCTCATCTTTACCGATATCAACATAACTTAAGATCTTATCAAATTGTTGTTTTGAGGCTTGGGCACCAATCATTGTTTCGGTATCTAAAGGATTGCCGCGTTTTATTTTTTGCGCACGGTCAATCACTTTAGCAATAAATTCATCATAGATAGTTTCTTGAATCAGTAACCGTGAGGGACAAGTGCAAACCTCACCCTGATTAAAAAAAGCTAAAACCGCACCTTCCACGCACTTATCAATAAAGGCATCTTCATGATCTAAAACATCTTCAAAATAAATGTTAGGTGATTTACCACCCAGCTCGACAGTTGAAGGGATAATATTGTCCGCTGCACATTTCATTATATGAGAGCCTACCGGAGTAGAGCCAGTGAAGGCAATTTTAGCAATACGCTGACTGGTTGCCAATGCTTCACCGGCTTCTTTACCAAAACCGTTGACAATATTAACAACACCGGCAGGAATCAGGTCACCGATAACTTCCATTAAAATTAAGATTGAAGCCGGCGTCTGCTCAGCAGGTTTGAGCACCACACAATTGCCAGCAGCTAATGCCGGTGCTAACTTCCAACAGGCCATCAACAGCGGAAAATTCCAGGGAATTATTTGCCCGACTACACCCAGAGGTTCATGAAAATGGTAGGCTACCGTGTTTTCGTCAATTTCACCAATTGAGCCCTCCTGAGCCCGAATACAACCCGCAAAATAACGAAAATGATCCGCACTCAAGGGAATATCAGCAGCCAGTGTTTCGCGGACGGCTTTACCATTATCCCACGTTTCGGCAACCGCTAATTTTTCTAAATTTTCATCAATGCGATCCGCAATTTTTAGCAAAATATTAGAGCGTTCAGTAACAGAGGTTTTCCCCCAAGACTCTTTAGCCTCATGAGCAGCATCGAGCGCTAAACTAATATCCTCACTTGATGACTGCGGTATGGAACAAAAAACCTGCCCATTAATCGGACTGCTATTATCAAAATAACGCCGTTGTACCGGCGGAACCCAACTACCCCCGATATAATTACCGTATTGCGTTTTAAATTGTACTGGACTGTCTGGCTGGTTTGGATTGCTATAAATCATAGCGTACTACCTCCTAATTAGAATGATTGGTCAAAAATAACGCGTACTAACTCCGAGCACAATGCTTTGTTAGCTCTAAAACACAATATAGTCGAACTTAAGACAATGATACCAAACAACACCTCGGCAGTATCATGTTTCATCGAAAAGAGTAGAGAGTTTCAAATCCACTACTGCAACGATTTTGTTAGCATGACCGAGTGCTTCGGTAATTTCCTGAAAACTACATTTTATAAGCTATGTGGTCACATTACACCCGCGC
>MPSY01000049.1 GCA_001901525.1 Methylococcales bacterium OPU3_GD_OMZ
CATTATTAGTGGTGCCAATGTTACCCACGCCCATTTACAAGAGGAAGCTTTTTGGGAACCTTTAACCGAAGTTTTTAATTGGCTAAAAAAAATGTCACGTCGGTTTTATGCTCCTGTCTAGCCACCCATGCCCTGATTCAAAAATGTTACCAAATAGAACGTACACGACTAACCCATAAACGCTGGGGTGTTTTCGAACATACTGTGCTCGACAACAACCACCCTTTAGTTTCTGATATTAACACCCGCTTTGATGTCCCTCACTCACGCTTTAACGAACAATTTCAACCGGATCTTGAGCAAGCTGGCCTAAAAGTTCTCGTCGCCAGCGAAGAAGCCGGCGCACATTTGTTCGTTAGTCCGGATGGTTTCCGGTTTGTTTTTTTTCAAGGCCACCCTGAGTATGATGCCGTTAGTCTACTCAAAGAATATAAACGTGAAGTCAACCGCTATATCGATGGCGAGTTAACGAACTACCCTCCGCTCCCTGATAATTATTTTAACGACCATTGCCAAGCCAAACTCGAACAGTACCAAACCCATGTGGAAACGGCTCTACAGCATCATCAAATACCTGATGCATTTCCAGAACAAGCGCTTTTTAACCACCTCGATAATACCTGGCGTGATACGGCTAAAGCCGTCTTTAATAACTGGTTAGGGAAAATATATCAAATTACCCATCAAGACCGCCGACAAGCCCTGATGCCCGGTATTGACCCTAACAACCCACTGAACTTATAACCAAACGCCGATTTATTATTTAACGACAATGGGTATCTTACCAATACGACGCTGCCACTCTTTCGGTGCTTGTTGATGAATAGATTCCCCGTGTATATCCACAGCAACAGTTACCGGCATCTCCTCAACCACAAATTCATGAATAGCTTCCATTCCTAACTCCGGAAAAGCAACTACCCGCGATTTTTTAATCGCCTTGGAAACCAAATAAGCCGCTCCCCCAACGGCCATTAAATAAACCGACCGGTATTTCTTGATTGCTGCAATCCCTTCAGCTCCACGTTCGGCCTTACCGATCATTCCCAACAACCCACTGTGCTGTAACATACTGTCAGTAAACTTATCCATTCGCGTGGCCGTTGTTGGTCCGGCTGGACCGACCACCTCATCACGGACAGGGTCAACCGGGCCGACATAATAAATAAGCTTATTATTAAAATCCAAACCTTCCGGCAAGGGAAGTTGTTGCTCAAAAAGCGCCACCAATCGCTTATGCGCCGCATCCCGACCGGTCAATAAGGTCCCCGATAACAATAAAGTTTCTCCAATTTCCCATTGCGCCACCTCTTCAGCCGTTAACTGGTCCAAATTCACTTTCCGGCGAGTAACCACACTCGTTTGAGTCACTTGAGGCCAACTCGCTAAGGTGGGCGGCTCTAAATGTACCGGACCTTGGCCGTCTAAGGTGAAATGTATATGCCGTGTAGCGGCGCAATTTGGGATTATCGCGACCGGTTTATTCGCAGCATGGGTGGGATAGTCTTTAACCTTAACATCCAAAACCGTGGTCAGCCCGCCCAATCCCTGAGCACCAATACCTAAGGCATTAACCTTGTCATACAATTCCAAACGTAAGGCTTCAACCGCATTATCAGCACCTTTTGTTATTAACGCCTGAATATCGATAGATTCCATACACGCCTCTTTAGCCAGAATCATCGCCTTTTCTGCCGTTCCACCCACGCCTATCCCCAAGATTCCCGGTGGGCACCAGCCAGCACCCATTTTCGGAACCGTTGCAAGCACCCAGTCAACAATATTATCGGATGGGTTTAACATGGCGAGTTGCGCCTTCGCCTCCGAACCCCCGCCTTTTGCAGCAATATCCACCGAGACTGTTGACCCCGGAACCAACTCCATATGAATCACAGCGGGGGTATTATCTTGCGTATTTATGCGCTGACCCATAGGATCCAATACGATTGATGCACGCAGGATATTATCAGGATTTCTATAAGCGAGTCTGACCCCTTCATTCACCATATCAGCAATGCTCACAGAGGACTTGGTTTGCCAGATAACCGCCATACCTATTTTAAGAAAAACAGTCACAATACCGGTATCCTGACAGACCGGTCGATGCCCTTCTGCACACAATCTTGAATTAATCAAAATTTGCGCCAGTGCATCTTTTGCTGCTGGATTTTGTTCTTTCTCATAAGCCTGATCCATCGCCTGAATAAAATCAGGGGGGTGGTAATAAGAAATATATTGCAGCGCATCGGCAATACTTTGTACAAAATCTTCTTGACGTATCACTGTCATTTAATCAAAACCCAATGGTATTTACTCATCACACGCTCTTACCGCTCCCTACAAAAAAAGTCCGTTACCTTTTAGGGCGTGGTTGTAGACTCATCGACTCCGGTAATCTTAACCAACCAGCCCCCCTGACCTTTACAGCCAGAAATACTCTTAGCAGTAATCGCAATACGCGCATAACTGCCCGCAAGACCCTCAGGCAATTGCCCGGTGACCATCAATCCACGCCCCTGGGTCACCGCTTTAACCGTAACCGGTATTTTCTTGACCGTGACAGTTAAGCCACTGAGATGAGCGTGCTCATTGGTCACAAAAGAAAAACCAGACCCCGGTGCCACCGCAGCCAAATGCACCGGCTCAAAAGCACTGAATTTAGGTTTTTTACAAGCCGTAGTTGTCCCGCCGCCTCCGCCATAAGCCCAAAGCGTACCGGTGAATAAAAAACAACCCATAAACACCAGTATTCTAGTCATCATTATTTTAGTCATATGCCCTCCAAGACTGCTCTTCAACATCATGCCATCACATTAAATCAATCGTCTTACGCTCCTTAAATAATTCATGCTCCATAAAAATTGACTCCGGCATACCCTTTTTAAGGCGTTACCGTTGACTCTGCCGCGGCTTCGGGTACTGCAGGCACTTCGTCCCCTTTAATTTTTAATAACCACCCGTCTCGCTTAAAACAATTTTTTCCCCCTTGTCCGTCTTTTGCTTCACCCCGAATATGTACTCTCGCCCATCGTCCTTTTACCGACTTCGGAAACGTCCCGGAGACCTGATAAAAAGTATTTCTATTCCTGACTTGAAAGTCATCCACTTCAGTATCTTTTAATTTAATCGTCAAGGTATAGGGATTCAACCTTTTAGACGCTACAAAACTGAACTCAGCTCCCGCCTCAACTTCGCTTTTATCCGCCGGTAACATTTTAGTAAACCGCGGCTTAACACAAACCGGCTTTGCACCCTCCACCGCCGCTACAGAATTCGTATACATCACCGTTACGACTACCATCAATCCCATTATTATTTTCATTTATACTCCCCTTTCCTCATTATTTTTCATTAATTACTCCTGCCTAAATTGAAATTCAACCAATTCAGGCATAACTGAGACATCCTGTGTTGTTTGAATTACTTTATCAAGTAGAAATTTATTTACCAAAGACTTCCAATCACCGTTAAATTCTATCTTATAAAAGTTACTGCCATCCTCAATTTTATAACCGGAAAAAGACCGAATTAAATCAATCGACTTAAAATAGTGGGTCAATTGGTGCAAATTTTGCAGCTCATTGATACCGGCAACCTTTATTAAAAAAGAATCCTCAACTTTTTGATTATCAGGCTGTATCGCGAGTTGTGGTGCTAATTGCCGGTACACATTGCGTAACGTTGATTGAATCAATGCTGGCAGCTGTACACATGACTGCTCCCAGTTTTGAGCCTGATCACGAAATAATAACGACCACCGCCCTTGCCAACAGTTATCACCCGCTTTGATAACCCCCGATAAAATAACGTCAACATAATAACGGCTCGAGACCTGCCTGATCTTCTTACTCTCATTCAAAACCACATCATTAACGGCCAATAACGCATAGTCCTCTATGTCAAATAAAGGAAACAATGGCTGAAAACCCAGTCGACTACTCTGCGCTAACAATGTTTCTTGGATGGCGCTATGAACCTGTGGATAAAAAAAACCTCTTTGCTGCCCTTTTTCAACCACTAACCATAATAATATTTTCGGTCTCGACGCAACCCAAAAACTCAACTCGCCGTTACGGAGCCGCTCTAACAATGCCGCTTTTTTAAACGAAACATGCATCACCGGTTGACCGCTGGCCAATTCAACCGCGGTATGAAAGCTCTCCACATACTGTGAAGCACCGGCTAATATGGCCTGAACAGTCAAGTCCTGCTCTATTTCCAAAGGCTCAGCCACCATAACCCGCTGTAAAACATCAGACAAGCCTTGGCGAATAGCCGCTTTGCGGATTTTAGATGACTGACCGGTTAAAGTGATCTCCGCATCAAACAAGTGATTTTCCTGAGCTGAAATTTCCATGCCCCATAACCCCAAAAATCCTAGCAGAAGTATCCTCGCTAACACCGCATATCCTTCACACAATTCACCATTGGTCTTGTACAATACAGATCATTTTACCGTTTTATTCAAAGAGGACGTCATTTTGAGTCAACAAATTCAAAATAGTTTGAGCTATAAGCAAGCCGGTGTCGATATAGACGCAGGTAATGAACTGATAGAACAAATTAAACCGATCGCTAAAAAAACCCAAACTCCCGGTGTTATGCAAGGTTTAGGGGGCTTCGGATCTATGTTTGAATTACCACTGGATCGTTTTACCACCCCTATTCTTGTTTCCGGAACAGATGGTGTAGGCACCAAGCTAAAATTAGCTAATGACCTCAACCAACATGACACGATCGGTATTGATCTCGTTGCTATGTGTGTTAATGACATTATTGTTCAAGGTGCAGAACCGTTATTCTTTCTCGATTATTTTGCAACCGGAAAACTTAATGTCAGTACCGCGACTGACGTTATTTCCGGTATTGGTCACGGCTGTGAACTCGCAGGTGCCGCCTTAGTGGGGGGAGAAACCGCTGAAATGCCCGGCATGTATCAAGGCGATGATTATGATTTAGCTGGCTTTTGTGTTGGCATTGTTGAAAAATCAAAAGTTATTGACGGCAGTCAGGTGAAAGCAGGCGATATCCTTTTAGGGCTTGCATCCTCTGGACCTCATTCCAATGGTTATTCCCTGATTCGTAAAATAATCGAACGTGCCAACGTACCACTCGGCGATCTTTTAGAAGAAAAACCTTTAGCTCAACATCTCTTGGCACCCACACGGATTTATGTAAAATCGTTACTACAATTATTTGACCAAATCCCTGTTCATGCCTTAGCGCATATTACCGGCGGTGGAATCACTGAAAACCTACCCCGGGTATTACCTGACAACCTACAAGCAGAAATTGATTTATCCGCCTGGGAGTGGCCTGCTATTTTCGACTGGCTCCAATCTCATGGCCAAATCACTGATAACGAAATGCTCAAAACATTTAACTGTGGCATTGGAATGATCATTTGTGTCGCACCAGAAGACCAAAATGCTGCCATTAGATACCTAGAAAATGCCGGCGAAACGGCGATGCCCATCGGCCACATTGCCCCTCTCTCCGGCCACCAACAAGTGAACTATGGAACTGAACTGGACTAAAGCCTTAATTGCTTGATAACAACCACTCGAGCCAAAAAGCCCAGCAACATTTTATTCCAGATCTATTTTTGACTCGTCCACCGACTTAACACGATAAAATTCACTGTCGGTATATTTATCATGGGCATGATCTAATAACACCCGAATAACCGAGGCAACCGGTAATGCCATTAAAATCCCTATAAAGCCAAATAATTGCCCACCGGCCAAGACCGCAAAAATAACCGTTACCGGATGCAAACCAACCTTATCGCCAACCAACCAAGGCGTTAACAACATCCCTTCTATCGCCTGACCGATACCAAAAACAACAAGAACCGGCACTAATTGCGCAACATCCTGAAATTGCACAAGCACCGCAATACAAGCAATAACAATCCCCACAATGGAACCTAAATAAGGTACAAAACTCACTAACCCCGCCGTCATCCCAATGAGTACAGCCAAATCCAGCCCCACAAACGTCAACCCTGCACTGTAGATAATCCCCAGTGCCAACATGACATAAAATTGCCCCCGCATAAAAGCCGCTAAAACCGTATCTATTTCCAACGTTAATTGCCTGATATACGATGCAGATTGCCGAGGCACTAAGCCTTGAACTTTAGCGACCAGTAGATCCCAGTCCCGTAACAAATAAAAAGTGACCACTGGCACTAACAATATATTCATGAGCCACTGAAAAATCACAGCTCCTGACTTTGAAACTGAGCCGGCAACGGTTGTCATAATACCGCCGGCCTCTTGCCAATGCTGTTCTAGAACCGTATGTATCCCACTCAAATCAATGGATTCTATCGCCAGTCCAAATTGTCCGTCCAACCAAGGGATTAATAGTGAATTTATACTCTGTATATAACGCGGGAGTTTTGCCAAAAAATGCGCTATTTGACCTTCCAACAACGGAATAAGAAAAAATAACACTCCGCCTAAAGCCAGCCCCATCATCGAAAAGACAAACACAACCCCTAGGGTTCTGTGCATCCCGCGCGCTTCTAATTGGTCAACAACCGGATCACCCAGATAAGCCAAAAATGCCGCAACAATAAAAGGCATTAAAACAGGTGTTAACAAATAAAGAAGTCCCAAGGAAATACCGGTCACTGCTAACAGCATCCATTTCTGTGAATCAGTCATCAATAGCCCCCTTCAACATCCGGTTATGTACTCTCTAATTATCAAAAAAAACTAAAAACAACTTACAATCAGGCAAAAAAAAGAGTCGGCATCCCTGCTCGACTCAATTATATCGGCTTGACAAATAGTAAAAAAAATCAGCAAAAACTAAAAAATTCTTACTATTTCTCTGCCTAGCAACTATTCTGCTGCTGCTTCCTCTGCTACTGGCGCTTCCTCTGCGGCTGGTGCTTCCTCTACTACTGGTGCTGGTGCTGGTGCTGGTGCTGGTGCTGCTTCTGCCGCTGCTGCCGCTGCTGCTGCTGCATGTGCTTCTGGGCAATTTCCATCAGGAAAAGCACAATCTCCCGCTGCTGCCGTTTGAACCAATGATGCGGCCATAAATAACCCCAAAACAGTTAACACCCGTGTTGATAATTTCATTCCTACCCTCCCATTATTTTTATTCATTATTGTTTGGTAAAAGTACCTACGTAACTTCTACAATTACAAGCATACACCCTCTTGGGTGATTTTTTAAGCACTTGGTGTAATCTTTCACTTCATTTTTTTATAAAAAAAACCCCAAAATTTTCATTCACCTCCCATCGCTTACATTTTCTAGTCAACAACCCTGCCAGATGCTGTCAACATTCCTTTATCAACAATAAAATTAATCACCGAATCAATCCCGTCTCCTGACTTCAAGTTAGTAAATACAAACGGTTTAGTACCACGCATTCGTTTAGAATCTGCTTCCATCACCTCTAGTGAGGCCCCTACATAAGGGGCTAAATCAGTTTTATTAATGACCAACAAATCTGATTTAGTAATTCCCGGTCCACCTTTACGCGGTATTTTCTCTCCGGCTGCAACATCAATAACATAGATGGTTAAATCCGCTAATTCCGGACTAAATGACGCGCTCAAATTATCACCGCCACTTTCAATTAAAATGAAATCCAGATCGGTAAATTCCGTTAACAATTTATCGACGGCTAATAAATTCATTGAGGCATCCTCTCGAATCGCCGTATGTGGACAACCCCCCGTTTCTACACCCACAATCCGCTCCTCAGGGAGTGCCTGACTACGGCATAAAAACTGAGCATCTTCTTGGGTATAAATATCGTTTGTCACGACCGCCATTTTAAAACGCCCACGCAACGCCTTACATAAAACGTCTAACAGTGCCGTTTTACCCGAACCCACGGGCCCACCAACACCGACCCTTAAGACTTCATTTTTATTATTCATCTAACCCTCACGAACGAAATAATCTGGAATACTGGATTTCATGACGACTACTGGCAATCGCCCACAATGGCATCGACCCCCCTATAGCATTATCATCGATTTCAAATGCCGCCTCGACATAACCCGGTATTGACTGGCTTAAGTTAAATAAGATGCGTTGCCCGGCTTGTTGACCTAACGGAATCAATTTCATTGCAGCCAACACCTGATTTTCCAGCCAGCCCCAGAAATAACCGGTTACCATTTTATCCGCGCTAATGCCCCAGTTAAATGCAGCTAAACTGTAGGGTGTTACAAACGCCATTACGGCGGGTTCATTTTGATAAGGCCAGGTCACGTCCAGACCCTCCAAAACGTTAGCTAAGGCTCGCCCCATAAATTGATCTTCATTGTGTAATTCATGCGTTTCCCGGGTCGCTAAAATAAACTGGTTCCAAAAAACCAATGCGTCCCTATCCCCTGCCCGCCAACTGTGACTCAACCGAATTAAAACAGGCCCCTCTGTTGACACCAGAGAATGTCTTAACAACTCCTCAATCCAACCGCTTGCCGTCTCTTCATTCGTTACCCACGCCTCTTCAACAGCCCACTCAAGTCCTTGAGAATAACTGTAGGCGCCCACGGGCAACGATGGGCTCACTAACTGAAACAAACGTAACAACGGCAGCAAAGACTCAGTGTTCATGTGAATGATTCTTGGGTCCATGACTGTGATAAGCGCCTGTTTCCGGTTCAAAGGAAACCGTTTCATGCCGTACCTCTAGGCCAAAAGCAGCCACCATTTCATCTAACACATGGTCGTGTTGATAACGCACAAAGCATTCCCCTAACTGCAAAGCGACATGTCGATTACCTAAATGATAACTGGCCTTCATCAGTAACAACGGCTCTTTTGAATAAGCGGTTGACGCTTCTTCGGGTGCTGAAACCACTAACACGACAAAACCTTGTTCTGTTTTCAACTGATCGCCCCCCCGAAGAACCGTACCCCGCGGTAAAAAGACCCCCGCCTCTTCGTTGTTTTCCAAGGTGACAAGCAACCTACTTTTTTGGCGTTGATCATAGGGTAAAATAACCGTGCTATCGGGTACTTTTCCATCTCGATCAAACCCAATCAATCTACGCATTCACCCTCCTAAAAAAGAAAATACCGCTGCGCCAACGGTAAAACAGACAAGGGTTCACAAATAAGTAATTCACCATCGGCACGCACCTCATAGGTTTGTGGATCCACTTCAATGTTAGGAAGATAGCTATTGTGTATCAAATCGGCCTTGGTCACCTGCCGGGTTCCTTTAACAACAGCCAACTGATTTTCTAAACCCAAACGATCACCTACGCCGTTATTAAAACCTGCCTGTGACAAGAAGGTTAAACAACTCGCCGAACGTGCTTTACCCAACGCACCAAACATAGGGCGGTAATGGACGGGCTGAGGCGTTGGAATAGAAGCGTTCGGGTCACCCATAGGCGCTGCCGAAATGAACCCCGCCTTAATAATTAAACTGGGCTTCACCCCAAAAAAGGCCGGTTTCCACAACACCAAATCGGCCAACTTACCCTGTTCAACAGAACCCACATGATGACTGATACCGTGCGTTATGGCCGGGTTAATCGTGTATTTGGCAATATATCGCTTAATCCTGTTGTTATCATTGTCCGCTGTATCTTCCGCCAGAGCTCCCCGCTGCACTTTCATTTTATGTGCAGTTTGCCAGGTTCGACTGATCACCTCACCGACACGACCCATCGCCTGAGAGTCGGAAGCAATCATAGAAAATGCACCTAAATCATGCAAAATATCTTCGGCTGCAATGGTTTCTCGTCGAATACGACTTTCAGCAAAAGCCACATCTTCTGCAATATTAGTGTCCAAATGATGACAAACCATCAGCATGTCCAAATGCTCATCAATCGTATTAACGGTAAAAGGGCGGGTTGGGTTCGTTGATGAAGGTAAAATATTAGCCACGCCACAGGCTTTAATAATATCAGGCGCGTGCCCGCCACCGGCCCCCTCGGTATGGTAGGTATGAATAGCTCTGTCGCCAATGGCCGCTAAGGTATCTTCAACAAAGCCTGATTCATTCAAGGTATCGGTATGAATAGCAACCTGAACATCGTATTGCTCGGCAACATTAAGACAATTATCAATTGCCGCCGGCGTCGTGCCCCAATCTTCATGCAATTTTAACCCCATGGCACCGGCTTCAACTTGCTCTGCCAAGGCTCCGGGTAAACTGGCATTACCTTTTCCTAAAAAACCCAGATTCATCGGTAAAGCTTCAGCAGCTTGTAACATTCGCTGGATATTCCAAGGCCCCGGCGTACAGGTCGTTGCATTGGTTCCGGTGGCAGGTCCCGTACCCCCGCCAAGCATAGTCGTCACGCCGGACATCAAGGCTTCTTCAATCTGTTGCGGGCAAATAAAATGAATATGCGCATCGATCCCCCCTGCTGTCACGATTTGACCTTCGCCGGCAATGGCCTCGGTTCCGGGACCGATAACAATATCAACGCCGGCCTGAGTATCCGGATTACCCGCCTTACCAATACCCGCGATCAACCCATCTTTAATACCGATATCGGCTTTAATAATGCCCCAATGATCGACAATCAAGGCATTGGTAATCACCGTATCAACGGCTTCTGCCGCTAAGCACTGGCTTTGTCCCATCCCATCGCGAATAACCTTACCGCCCCCAAACTTAACTTCATCGCCGTAAACCGTACGATCGTCTTCGACCTCAAGAAACAATTCAGTATCCGCTAGCCGAACCTTGTCCCCAGTCGTGGGGCCATACATTTCCGCATAAGCGCTCCGATCAATACGACTCATGACAGCCTCCCCATGACCTGTTTATTAAACCCGTAAACTTCCCTCTTCCCCGCGTATTCAACCAGCGTGACTGTCCGTTCTTGACCCGGCTCAAAACGCACCGCGGTCCCTGCCGGTATATTAAGCCGAAACCCCTTCGCTTGCTCCCGGGCAAAAGACAAGCCTGAATTAACTTCATAAAAATGATAATGCGAGCCGACCTGAACCGGGCGGTCACCGGTATTTGCAACTAAAATTTCAACCTGCCTGCGGCCTTGATTTAATTCTATTTCCCCCGCAAGCGGAATACATTCACCTGGTATCATAATGACCTCTCAAACAATTGGGTTATGGACAGTCACTAATTTAGTGCCATCAGGAAAAGTTGCTTCAACCTGTACATCGTGAATCATTTCAGCAATCCCTTCCATCACATCTTCACGAGACAATAAGGTTCGCCCATAATTCATTAACTCAGCCACACTCCGGCCATCACGCGCACCCTCAACAATGGCCGCACTAATATAAGCCACCGACTCAGGGTAATTTAATTTAACACCCCGATTTTTTCGCCGCTCCGCAACTAAGGCGGCCGTAAACAACATTAATTTATCTTTTTCTCTCGGCGTTAATTCCATAACTCACCTTCTGTCATACAAAAAATTAATTATTAATTCAGGTCGACCAAATCCTCGGCAAACAAGGCTGCCGTTGATTGAAATCAGGTCGCAATGCTGCCCAGATAGCAGTAAAAACTGTTTTAACAGGCTCAGCTTGTTCCGCTAACAAACGAACAATCAACACCTCATTACGTAACGTTACACCTGAAAAACGGTGTTCATCAATCATCACTCTAACCTTATCCAACTGCGCTTTAGTTGCCGGATAAACCACCAGAGTCGCGACTAAGGCATGCCCCGCTAAACCACTACTCGCCTTGATGGTTTGCTCATTCAGCACCATACGGTCAATCAATAAGGGCTGGTCTTGTTTAAATACTTCAATAGCCACCGTTGCCTGTCCCTGGCTAAACCGCTCATGACACGCGGGTCGCCCTAAACTAACCATCTCCCAGCCAAAAAAACGACTGTTTTCATCAAGTTCCACCCGCGTCTTTGTTTTAACAACAGCACCGTCAAACAAGATGGTTTCCTGAGGCAGATATTCCAACACACTGCCCTTAGCAACTTTTAACAGTACTTGCTGATCGGCTAGCTGACCGTTACTGCGGTAAAATTTTCCCGCCGCTGGGGTGGTGACTACAACATCGGTATCAACACGGCAATCAATCGCAATCGTTAACTGATCCCCGCCGACCACCCCCCCCGGGGGATGAATGAGATAAACATGACAAACCGGGCCTTCTGGGTAAAAAGGCCGTTGCACCAATAACGGCCCTTGATGAGAACGGTGCGTTAAGTAGGTCTTTTCTTGGCGGTTCTCAAAAACCAACGACAAGGCCCCTTGCCAACGGCCAAACTCGGCAGGCTTCTCAGGCACCTTTTCTAGGGCCACAACCATGATCGTTGTTAACTCACTGCCAACAAATAAAAACCACTGCCAAGACTCACCCAGGTGACCAGTTGATAAATCCGTTGTTCAGAGAACAAACCCATAACCGCAGCGCTTATTGAAATCACAAAACTACTCAACAGTAATAACATTAAATAATTCAGGCTATCGATACCGTCAGGTATTTCTGAAACATGAACATAACCGTGGAAAACACCGAATAAAGCCAATAATGCAAACAATGCGAAACTAAAAAAATGATCCGCCATCATCAGTGAATAACCCATGAAAATAACCGATAACGCAATGATGGTTTCTAAAAAAGGAATTTTAATCCCTTGAAAATTCAGCCCTGCACCCACCACCATCATCACTAAAAAAACCAACGGATACACCCCGACAGCGTAACCTCCTTTTTTAGCACCTAACAATCCAACACTCACTAAAACCAGTAAATGATCAATACCGGTTAACGGGTGCATTAAACTTTGCCACAGCGTTTCGTTAAACATCCCATCGGTATGGGCTAAAAGTGGCGATGACATAAACAACAGGATTACAGCGAGGTAATAGTTTGCTTTCATAACAAGTCTCCTTAAAAATTTACGCTCTTAAACGGTTAAATGACGTTGTACAATGTCATCGCTCAGGTCCTGCATATCCCCTTGGGCAACCACGCGGCCCTTTTCCATAATTCTGAAATGGTCTGCAACCCTGCGGGCAAAATGTAGTTTTTGTTCAACCAACAAGACCGTCAAGCCATGCTCTTGATTAAGCCGCATAATAATCGAACCAATTTCTTTGACAATATTCGGTTGAATACCTTCTGTCGGTTCATCAAGAATTAATAACTTCGGCTCAATAACCAAGGCACGACCAATCGCTAACTGTTGTTGTTGCCCCCCTGAAAGATCGCCGCCCCGACGCTGTAACATTTGTTTTAAAACCGGAAAAATTTCAAATACATTCTCAGGAATTGTTTTCAAACCATCAGCTCTGGCGGTCAGCCCTATTTTCAGATTTTCTTCAACCGTCAACAACGGAAAAATTTCGCGCCCTTGCGGGACAAAGCCAATCCCCATCGAGGCCCTGGATTCTGCCGGCATTTTAGTTAAATCATGGCTCTGAAACTGAATGCTACCGGTCGCTACTGGCAAAAGACCCATAAGGCATTGCAATAACGTTGTTTTACCCACACCATTTCGACCCATCAGACAGGCACACGTCCCTTGGGGAATATTCAGATCTATATCCCACAGGGTATGGCTTTGACCGTAAAATTGGTTTAACCCCTTAACCTTAAGCACGCCCTACCCTCCTAAATAAACTTCAATCACACGCGCATCGTTTTGCACACTGGCCATGGTGCCTTCAGCAAGTACCGAACCTTCATGTAAAACGGTCACGGTTCTGGCAATGGAACGAACAAATTCCATATCATGCTCAACCACAACAATCGAATGTTTACCTTCTAAAGCTAATAACAACTCCGTGGTCCGCTCAATTTCCTGATGCGTCATCCCTGCAACCGGCTCATCAATCAATAACACCTTCGGTTGCTGGATTAATAACATACCGATTTCCAACCATTGTTTCTGACCGTGCGACAATTCCCCTGCCAGCCGATTTCTCTGCTCCATTAAACCAATCATCAAAAAAACTTCATCGATAGCCTCTTTTTGTGGCCCCGAAAGTTGTGCAAACAACGTTGGCCAAACCCGCTTATCGGTTCTTAATGCCAACTCCAAATTAGCGTAAACGGATAATGTTTCAAAGACTGTTGGTTTTTGAAATTTACGACCAATCCCAGCC
>MPSY01000050.1 GCA_001901525.1 Methylococcales bacterium OPU3_GD_OMZ
CCATTGAGTCAATCCATTCCGAGATAAATGTTTTAATGGAATGACGATTAGGCGGGGGGGTCGCAATAATTGAAACTTCACGTAACCCTGACATCGCCATATTGAGCGTTCTAGGGATCGGGGTTGCGGTTAAGGCTAACAAATCAAGTTCATGGCGAATCTTCTTAAAGTGTTCTTTTTGACGGACCCCAAAACGATGCTCCTCATCAATAATCACTAACCCTAAGTTTTTATAATTAATTTCTTTAGAAAACAGTTTGTGCGTGCCAATGATAATATCCACAGCACCGCGGGCAATATCATCAATAATTAATTGCTGTTTTTTAGGGCTTAAAAAGCGTGAAATAACTTCCACTCTAATGGGCCAATCCGCCATCCGGTCTCTAAAATTCTGGAAATGTTGTTGTGCTAAAAGTGTTGTGGGCACTAAGACTGCAACCTGCTTAGAATTCTGTACCGCTATGAAAGCAGCACGCATCGCCACTTCGGTTTTACCAAAACCAACATCGCCACAAACCACTCGGTCCATGGGCTGTACTTTTGACATATCGTCCAGAATACTTTCTATCGTTGTTAGTTGATCAGGCGTTTCTTCAAAAGGAAAAGCGGCTGAAAAGGAATGGTATTCCTCCAATTGACACGTAAATGAGAAGCCTTTGTGCAGGGTACGTTTAACTTGAATATCTAAAAGTTCGGTCGCAACATCCCGGACTTTCTCAATGGCCTTTTTCTTGGCCTTACCCCATTGCTCACCACCCAGCCTATGCAGGGGTGCACTGTCTACATTCATTCCAGTATAACGGCCAATGAGATGTAAAGAAGAAACAGGCACATATATTTTGTCATTGCCTGCATATTCTAACGTTATGAACTCTGCTGCGATGCCATTCAATTCTAAAATCTGTAGCCCCAAATAACGTCCCACGCCGTGGTCTTGATGTACCACCGGTGAACCGATTGTTAATTCATTAAGGTTACTCAATACATTTTCAAGCTCTCGGGCAGTTGATTTTTTTCTGCGCCGACGTTGCTGAACTTTTGAGCCTAATAATTGACTTTCGGTAATAATTGCAACGGCTTGTGTGGGCAAATAAAGCCCATGATCAATCGGTGCGACAAGAATACACCGGAGCTCACTCGATACGAGAAAATCCTTCCAACTCTCAACTGAAACAACACTGATCTGATATCTTTTTAATTGCTCAATTAGCGCCTCTCTATGCCCGGGTGTTTCCGCCACAAAAAGTACTTTCCCCGGCATTTGATTAACAAACTGCTTCAATGCAAAAGCAGGTTCTTTTAATCGTTCATTAATGGCAACATCAGGGAGTTCTAAACAAGAAAAATCGACTATATCTTTGGTGATTCGGTTGCCCTCCCCTACAAAAACTTGCCGAAAAGAACGCAATCTTTCATCCAACGCAGCAGTCTCAATAAAAAGAGTCTCTGGCGCTAATAAGGGCCTTTCTAAATCATATTTGCGCTGCTCATAGCGTAACTCAATCTCTTCATAAATAGCAGTTGCCTGCTCTGTTACTTCTAAGCCCCTACAAAAAACAGTCCCCGCGGGTAGGTAATCAAAAAGGGTATCTGTGCTATCCACAAATAAGGGTAAATAATAGTCAATGCCTCCAGGCATAATGCCCTGAGTCACATCATTGTAAATGGGATTATTTAAAGGTGCCGAAGGAAATTGCAACCTGAAATTTTTTCTAAATTGTTTAATCGAATCATCTGTTACAGGAAATTCTCGGGCAGGAAAAAGACTAATAGACTTAACTTGTTCTAACGACCGCTGGGTTTCTGGGTCAAAGGTTCTGATTGACTCCACTTCGTCATCAAATAATTCAATCCTATAAGGTAAAGTACTCCCCATAGGAAATAAGTCTATAATTGAACCACGAATAGAAAATTCAGCATGCTGTAAAACCTGATTAACATATTGGTAGCCTACAGAATCCAAACGAGTTCTTTGTTCTGCTAACTTAAATAAGCCGCCAACACGAATTTCAAAACTATTGGCTAAAATATGCTTTCGAGGCGCCAACCGTTGCATCAAAGTAGCCACAGAAACAATCAACACCCCCCGCTCGACTGTTGATAGTCGGGTTAAGGTTTTTAAGCGTTGAGAAATAATTTCCGGCAACGGTGAAAAAACATCGTAAGCTAAGGTTTCCCAATCAGGAAAATGCAAAATAGCATCTCGATCTTGCAGAAAAAAAGCAACCTCATGCTCTAACCGTAACGCCGTATGATTATCCGGTGTGACAACCACAAGAAATTGATTGTGCTGTTGAATAGTCAGCGCTATTGCAAGCGAGTCGGCACATCCTGCCAACCCTTTCCAGCCCAGAGGACTTTTAGTTGACGTAGGTAAATTGGTTTTAAAAAATGGCAAGTCTATACGCATCAGTACTTAAGGTTTATACCCGGACAAATTCATTTTAATCATCAATAAAAAATTTAACTGTTATTGTGCAAAAACATCGCATCGCCATAACTAAAAAAACGGTATTTCTCAGTTATGGCACGCTGATAAGCCGCTTTAATCAACTCATACCCTGAAAATGCAGACACTAACATTAACAGTGTTGACTCCGATAAATGAAAATTAGTAATCATCGCATCCACCGACTTAAATTTATAACCCGGTGTTATAAACAAGTCAGTAAAACCGGCATTAGGTAACAACATCCCGGTAACAGATGCCGATTCAAGTGCTCTGACAGCTGTTGTCCCTACCGCAATAACACGCCCCCCATTAGCCCTGACATTATCGATTACCTGAATAGTATCAGCCGTCACTTCAAAATGTTCTTCATGCATAATATGCTGATTTAATTGTTCGACCCGAACCGGTTGAAAAGTCCCGCTTCCGACATGTAACGTCACATATGCAAAATTAACCCCCTTCTCTTTTAGGGCTTGCAAAAGGGCTTGGTCAAAATGTAACCCCGCTGTTGGTGCAGCGACTGCACCTTCATGCTTGGCAAAAACAGTTTGATAGCGCGCTCTGTCTTGCGCTTTATCGAGACGCTGTATGTACGGAGGAAGTGGTATATGTCCAATATCATTTAACACTGAAAAAACAGATTGAACTGATTCAAATATAACCTCAAAGAGATCGCCGTGTCTGGCTACCACCCGGCAACTATAGCCTTTCTCCAGTTCAATAACCGTATTTTCTTTAGGGGTCTTACTGGCTCTAATATGTGTCAGTGCAGAAGTCTCACTAATAATTCTCTCGATTAACAGTTCAACTTTTCCACCTGATTGTTTATGCCCCCAGATCCGCGCCGGAATGACACGCGTATCATTAAAAACCAAGATATCTTTTTCATTAACCAACGTAATTAAATCTAAGAATTGAAGGTGACTAATAGCCCCTTGATCTGTACCCACATTCATCAATCGACTTCCGGTTCGCTCAGGTAGAGGTTCTTGAGCAATTAACGCTTTTGGCAATGGGTAATAGAAATCACTTTTATTCATACCGTCCTTTTAAATAAATGATTCAGGAAGACTAGCGTCTATATTCTGCCATTGCATCAATAGCCAACTCTCTTTAGCAAACGCCTAATTAAAAGCCTTTAAAAAATAACTTTTTCGCATACTTCAAACTATTATCCTTTAATTGTAAAAAGACCGCTATGCCCTAAGAGAAATACCTAAGTACGACTTTTAAATTAACTGGCTTTATAAATGAGTTTTATTTATAATTCATCAGCAATGCCGGGGTGGTGAAACTGGTAGACACGTTGGATTCAAAATCCAATTTCTTCGGAAGTGCCGGTTCGATTCCGGCCCTCGGTACCACTATAAAATATCCTTGAAGTAGAGTCATGACACTTCAAGGGTATATTTTATCTCTCGATACAAATAAACATCCATTTACCAGCATCGTGTATCACCGCCTTGATTTGTCACATCAACGAAACGCTATAACTTACTTCTGCAATAGCGTTGCTATTAGCCTTTTGTGTCAATCAACTTTAGCGATCGTAACCAAGCATTCCAGCCACCGGTCTAAGTCAAAACAGGAGCATTAAAAAAAGGCGTATTCCAACACCAATCAGAATACACCCAAGCACTTATTTCTGACTACTCTATCCCTAGAACGAACAGGTTGAGGTTACCTAACCGCTTTTGAAACGATAACCGTCAAGGCCCTTACCGCAATTACTTTTTATCCAACCCGTGTTCATGTAACAGACTGTCACCCGCAGAACTGGCTGCTTCAACACCGATACCAAATTTATAAACCATTAACCCCCCTAAGTCTGCGCCTAAGGTGAGTACTGCACATAGCAAAGCAGAAGAAATGAGATGAAATACATTCGCTTCTTTGCAAAAGAATAATCTCGCACGAAAACGCCAAACCGATAAAATTAACCCTAATAGAGCCACAACGAGCCCATACCATTTATGCTTTTCTAAAATATCATGAACCTCTAACCCATGAGGCACATTAGACGCAGCCTGAAAACCTGCAATAACCGTTAAAACAGAACTAATAGCGCCAAGATAGAGAAGTCCACTCGCCATCTGTCTTAACTCTTTATTTTTCGTCAAACTACCAATGACATCCACAATAAAAAAAGTTGGGAATAAAACAATGGGGAAATGAATGATTAACGGATGAATATTAGGTAATGAATTAACACCCGGTATTAATGCAAAGAAAAGCTCACCCAACGGTTTACTGGTCAGACCTTCAAAAAACACAACGATTAAATTAACCAGATCGGCCATTCCTGGCGCTAAACTACCCCCATGAATCCCTAAATAAATAAAAGAACTTAAGTCAAACATTGTGTTGAAAAATACCTCATTAATAATACGAATAGAGTGTAGTTAAGAATAGTGATCGATCAAGTCACGCGCACGTAACGACTCATAATCACCGCTATCAAAAAACTAAATATTGCCTACAACCCCGAAAAAAATCCTTTAATACAAACAGAAAGGCGAATCCCAAAAGATTCGCCTTTATCTGACAATGCGCGCGTCAAACCTCTAGTCGTCTTCCGCCTAAAGATTTAAGGGGGAAACATTTAAAGCATCTCTTTCCCATCAACCACTACTTGTGTCACTTTTCCAAATCGATCGATCGAACAAGATGCCGTAGAGAATTTTTCACTGCCTTCATACGACAAAGTAACATAAGTTTCTTTATCAGATTCAGTGTTACTAACAACGTAAGCCTTTTCACCTGTCTGCTTCAGAATAGCTTTAGGACACTGGTACTGTGCGATTCTAGACATATTGCTATAATGAGTCAAAATCGCATTAGATGCTTTCTGCTCATTAGAAACCCCTGATGTTGCAATGATAACTCCACCAGTAATCATCACACAAACAAATGCAATCAGAATCTTAGTCACTTCAGACATTTTCTCTTCAGCCATGCTTAATACCTCTTCAGTCAATATTAACTTCAATTTAATACGGTATTCTAGACTGATCTGAGGCAAAACTCAAAGACTGCCTAAAAAAACTAACGGCTACGAAATTAGTTAACCCTTAATTTCCCCCTAAGGCCACCTTGGCGGCTGATTTTGACCTTAATAGCCTGTATTAAAACCTCTTTATCAGCAACCACCCAAACCTTGTCCCGAGCCCGAGTCACTGCGGTATAAACAACTTCCTTGGTTAAAATAGGGTTATAACTTTCGGGCAAGACTAGCATCACCTCTCTATACTGTGACCCCTGGCTTTTGTGCACAGTTAACGAAAAAGCTGTCTGGCTCTTTGGTAAGCGTGACGGGAGGATTTTTTTAATGCCGCCATTAGACTGCTCAAAACAGACCATGAGTTGATTGTTTTGCTCAGGATCTGGCAAACAAATACCAACATCTCCATTGAAAACGCCTAAAACAGAATCATTTTCATGGATTAATACCGGTCGCCCTAGATACCACTCTTCTTGTTGAAGAATAATATTATTATCACGTAATCGCCGCTCAACACCCTGATTAATGGCTTCAACACTTTTGGGTCCGCGCTTATTAGTACAAAGTACCACAAAATCAGCTAACTTTTCAAAAAGCTGGCTGACTGTTGCTTTATCTGCAATAGCTCTAAAAAAACAATGGTATTTATGGGTAATAAAATCCATATACTCCGTTTCCATACCGTTGACCGCCTCACTTGCGGGATCCATTAACATCGCCCATGCCTCACTCGCACGTTGTTGATTAACCAAAAAGGCTAACGCCTTAATTTGAGTATTAAATCGATAGGTTTTCAATAATTCACACGTGGTAACGAATGTACTTGCTGACAAATCCGCTAACACAGACCCTGTCTCAACCGAAGATAATTGATCTTTATCACCGACCAACACAACCCTCGTTTGCGCGGTTAAAGCTGTCACCAATTTAGTCATTAATGACAAATCAATCATTGATGCCTCATCAACCACCAGCAAATCATAATCAAGTGGATTAGACTTATTATGAATGAATAGTGAACTACCATAACGAAATCCTAACAAGCGATGAATCGTTGTCACTTCTTGCGGTATTGCAGATTGAATTTTTTCATCACAAGGCAAACCAATTCTATTTTCATTTATTGCATATTGGAGACGAATGGCCGCTTTTCCTGTGGGTGCGACTAATGCAATTTTCAACGACCGGTTGGCTAACTCCTGTTCCATCGCCAGCAACTTAACAACCAAGGTTGTTTTACCGGTTCCAGGCCCGCCAGAAATCACACTAAAAGACTGTTGCAAGACCTTTGTAAGCACATCACGTTGTACCGTAGAATCAGGGTCCGCCACAGGAAAATAACGCTCAAGCAATCGAGACAAAAGTGCTTTATCCCGCTTATAAGCGGAGTAGCACAGGATCTTTTCAGCAAGTATATTTTCATAATGCCAATACCGATAAAAATAAAGTTTATTGCCCGCGATAACCAGCGGTTGCTTTTGCCCGCCATTAAACCAACGACTACGGAATAACAATGCTTGTTCCGGGGCACCTAAGGAAATGCAGGTATCCCCCCGCTGAATGGCTTGCTGAAGTTCCATTAACAATGCTTCAAAGTTTTTCTTATCTCCCCCCATCAAGCCAGAGCCTGCTAACAAAAAATGTCTCAACGCCCAACCCATACCACGACTAGACTGTATATCTACTACTTTATCCATCAGCAAACAACCGGGTTAATTGTTGTAATTTATCAGCGTCAGGTAGAAAAGAATAAACGCCACTCCCCGGCCGATCAGGTTCCATTCCTCGAACAAATAAATAAAGCACGCCGCCAAAATGGCTACGGTAATTATATTCAGGAACCTTTTCTTGTAAAAAATTAGTCAACGCCACACTATAAAGCCAGGCTTGTAAGCCATAATTATGTGTCCGCATCGCTTCTATCATTCCTGCTGAACTGTAGTCATCTAAATAATTACTTTTATAATCCATCAAATAATATTTGCCCTGATGAAGGCAGACCAAATCAATAAACCCTGTCATATACCCAACTAAATTTTTAGGCGTTAGAGACCTATAGGTCACCTCATTTTCCAAAATAATATTAATCTGTTGGGTATTAATTTGCGCATGCGATAAATAAAAAGGCATTTCCTTGATGCAGTGCTGATTGTCAATTTGAGCAAGATAAAATTCATGATCTTGTTCGTTTAACGGTGTACTAACAACCTGTTGTAACAAATCAGTCATTAATGCAGGACGATCAAGTTTCAAACCAAAACGGGCACAGACCTGATCAACTTTAAAGGAACTATCACCGTGTTTGGCCAGTTCAGAAAAGGCATTTTTTTCTAATAACTCATGGACCACATTCCCGAGCCGACTTCCTTTTGGTAATTGATCGACTACAGGCGTCACAAGGCCCTCTATAGACCCATCTTCACTGTCATCACGCTTCCCTTCATTAGCCTCATCAATACTCAGTGTTGCCAACCCTGTGTAACTATTTATCTGCCACAGTGTCTTAAGATCACGAAGGCACTTTTCAGGTGCTATCAGTAGTGGCGTTTTCTTTATCGACCGTAGATGGCTAACCGATTGATCTGCTGGTAGTAAATGATATTCAAAAAACCTACTATGCTGGCTCACCAGCGCCTGTAAATCACCTTGTTGCCGGCTAAAATCATCACTCAATGCTGAATTATTTACTGGCGCATCAAATAACAACCACGCCAAGGCTGAACGATTACTATTTTCCTTTGTGCGAACATTGGCCCAGCCAATATAACACCTTAGTTTCGCTCTCGTCATTGCCACATAACTTAAACGAACATCTTCTGCAAAAGATTCCTGCAGAGCTAACTGTTTTCGATCTTCAAATTTTGAAGACCCTAAATCAGCCACCATTAAATCATTCTCATGACACTGAATCACTGAATTCTCTTTCTGAACATGTTGATTGTGTTGCCATAAAACGGGACAAAAAACAACTGAGAACTCCAACCCCTTTGAGCGGTGCACTGTCAAAATATTGATCGCCTGCTCATCACTTTCTAATCGTAACAATTCCTGTTCAGAATACTTCAAATCGGCTATAGACCGTTGTAACCAATCCAGTGTCCCGTTGATGTTTAGATTTTCTTGTGTTTCTGCCGTCTGTACTAATTCAGCCAATTGAAAAATATTACTCATCTTCCTTTCAAAGGCTGAGCAACTAGAGAGCTTGCATGCAACCCCTTCAATTGCTAACAACTTATAGGTCATTGCTAATAACCCTTGCTTTTTCCAGATTAAATAATATTCTGATAGCCGTGATGACCATTGCCCTAGCAAGCCATCATTTTCCACGATCGAAATTAACTCAGGGGCACTCACATTTAACCACGCTACCGTTAAAAATTGTTTCAGTAACACCGTATTATTCGGCTGTGCTATCGCCTGTAAAATTAAATAAAATTCATTCGCTTCAGTAGTCTCAAACACTGATTTAGCACTATTCAACACACTTGGAACGCCAACCTCACGTAACAAATTTTGATAGTCTATTGCTTGCGCATTAGACCGGACCAAAATTGCAATATCCTTAGGAGCAATGGCTGTCGTTAGACCCTCAATAGATTTCTCAAAGGCATTACCCGGCGTGAGTAAATCAATAATTTCATTAACGACCGCAACAGAAATTTGCATTTGTGCGTTGGTAGACTTTAAAAAACCACTGCTATTTTCCGCATTACACCCTAATTGCCATAACACCATGCCCGGCAAGCGGTGACCACCTGATTTAAAACAATTGGCCACATCGGATAATGCGGTTTGACACGATTGGTAGCTTAAGCCATTTAATAAAAAAACATTATCCTGACTTTCAAAAATCGTATTAACTGCACCTACCATACGAGGACTTGAGCGCCAATTATCAGTTAAGGTGTATTGGCGGTGCGCTAATTTTGCCGCATTAAAATAGGAAAAAACATCGGCCCCTCTAAATTTATAAATGGCCTGCTTAGGGTCACCGATCAAATATAAAAAGTGTTTTTCCTGTGCAAATAATTGTGAAAAGATAGTCCATTGTTGCTGATCGGTATCTTGAAACTCATCAATCAGCGCCACTTGATAACGCTTCTGTAATGCCTTTTTAAGTGTGATCCCATCGGCTTGGACCATCAAGTTAGCTAAGCGGCCAATCAAGCAATCAAATGACGCCGATTGAATTTGTTCAAGAACAGCGTCTTCCTTATTTCGAATATAAGCAAGTAACAAACCCCGTAGCGTAATGTGAGCAAACTCACTTGTTTCGATCACCTTCTCGACAGCTCCGAAATGAATACCTAAATCCGCTACATAATCAATCTTCCGATCTAACCCTATTTGGGTTTTCGTGGTCCTGAATTTTTGACCATTCAAGCCTTCTAGAACACCTTGATAAGACAAAGTATTTAAAGCCTCTAACGGAAACGTCAAACGTTCCGTAGTTAACCATTGCTGAATAGCTTTATGGGACGATAAAAACTGAGCCTGAAATGTTTTCTTAAAAAACGGTTGAGTCACAGCCTCTGACAGTGTGTGTAAATATAATTCAAATTGGCACTTCAATTCATCTTTAGCCGCACGCACTTGTGTAAGACACGCCGTTAATGATTGCGTTTCTGGGTAGACAGTCACACCTCCCCCAACACCATTAATGCTTGCCAATAGCGCTGTTGGATTATCATATTGCGCTGTTAAAATTGCACCCTCGTGCGGTGCTAATGGATAAATAGTTTGTCGCCAAAAATCATCAGCAAGCTGCTGCCGAATAGACCGACTATCGCCAATAAGATCAAGCTCAAATAATTGTTTACTTTCAACCGCAAACTCTTGTAACGTCTTATAACAAAATCCATGGATAGTAAAGACAGCACTTTGGTCAAGATCTAACAACGCCGTTTTTAGTCGTTGCAAAACAACCGATTCTTCAAGTTCTAAGCCTTGTAACCACTGCGAGGTAGTGTCATCTAAGCCGGTCTTTTCAACTGAAATACAGTGATATATTTCTGACAACCTTAACCGTATTCGCTCTTTCAACTCAGCGGCTGCCGCATGCGTAAAAGTTACCACTAATAGTTGGTCAATTAAAAAACCATGCTCAACAATAAAGCGTAAAAAGAGCATGGCTATCGTATATGTTTTCCCAGTACCGGCATTAGCCTCTATTAAATTTATTCCGGGCAGTAAAACCTCACGCGTTACCTCAAAGCGTGTCTTGGACATCAACCTGACTCCATATGGGCAGTAAAATATTTAAACAATAATCTTCAAAAACAGAATCCAATAAATGTTCTCCCAATCTCAGATGCCGACTCAACAGGCAAACTTCAGCCGCTCCATAGCGCCTTTGTTTTTCAAGTGTTTCATGTGCCAAGTCCATCGGACTTTTCTTTGCTCTATTGCTATTGTTTCGAGCACTGTGTTGGTTCATATAAGCAAATGCCGGCTCAATAAACAAAGCACTGGGTTCTAACAAGCCTTCACAATAAATGTTAATAAGACCCTCTAATTCAATCTCGCCCTGAAGGGATTCAGGGAAGATAATTATTTTATTCCTGGTCATGAGTCGAGTGACTTGTGGTTTTTTTTGACTGAGCAATAAATGCTGCAATAACGCGGCCATAAAATCACTTCCTTTCAACTCAGCATATCGGTAGATTAAACAACCAAACTGGTAACACCCGGTTAACTGACCCGTAACCTGATAGCGACCCACTTTAATCGCAACATGAATATCATCAAGACGTTTGCCTAAGTCATGGCCTTGCAATAACGCCACAAAGGCCTCTAACTCAATGTTTTTTTCAGAAAAAAACACCTCTGCAAGTGCGCCATCAGGCCAATGCCCCTCCGATTGTAAGTGTTGCATAGTAATCGGTTTCTGATTTAATTTATCTTCAATCCACTGCTGATCAATTGCATAAGCCTCTAACCCACTGACCGAAAAAGGTTCCCGCTCATCAGGAAAATTACCTAAGACTCCTAATTCTACCCCTAAACTATTTTTAAAAAAATACCGCTGTGGGTTTTTAAAAAAACGCACCAATTGGTTGAATGAAATAGATGCCACATCCTTATGAGATACCCCCCCTTGCCACCAGGGGTGTACTAAAAGGTCTGGGTCACTGACTGCCACTGCTGTTTTAAAGTTAACCGTTGAAAAACTATCTAATTGACTTCCTGCTTCATAATAACGAGCACTAAATGGATTCAAGGGATGCTTTATTAACAAGCCTTTCAAATCATATTGATTTTCTAAAACTTGTAATAATTCTACAATCACAAGGGCCGGTGATAACACGTCATTACTTTTATTACCTTGGCCAATATAGGTCACAATCAATTTCTTGCGAACCGACAACATCACTTCTAAAAATTGATAACGATCATCCAGAGAACGAGAACGGTCACCAGTGCGTTTGTAAATGCCCATCAGGTCAATGGTCTGAAATTGATCTCTTTTAGGAAATTCACCCTCATTCATTCCCAATAGCGAAATCACCTTAAATGGAATTGAACGCATCGGCAGTAAAGAACAAAAGGTGAGCTGTCCTCTTAAAAAACCGTTACTGGATTTGCTTTCTGACAAAGTCCCTTTCAACCAATCGATTACGACCGGAAATTCAATTTCAACATCCGTGGCTAGCTCACTTTCATCCGTAAACTCCAGTAACAGATTATTTAACTCAAACAACTGTGCTTGTGATTGCCTATCTTCAAAAAAAAGCTGCCCGGTATAGGTAATCAATAAATCTGACCATTCGCTTCTTGAGCGAGACTGTTTTAATTCAGCCTCAACCCGGGCCAGAAAGACAATAAAACCATAAAGACCGCCAAGCGCTTCCGCTTCATTTTCTTCTACACCAGCGTAAGGAAGGATACCGGCAACAAATGAATCCTCATCGCCCATGAGATAACCCATCATTAACCGATTTAAGCTATGTGCCCAGGTGTTTTGCTCACCTCCTGGAAGGTCCCATTGTTGTTTATGTTGCTGTGATAATCCCCAACGAATACCGAGCTCTTTAATCCAAAAACGAACAATATTTAACCGAGATGCATTCAAGTCAAAGCGCGTACAAACAGCGGGTTGCTCTAAAACCGCCATCACATCACGCCACCCGACACGGCTTTGGCTAAGCGTTAAGAATCGTATAAAACAATCCACCAGAGGATTATTCAACTTAAGGCTACGATCAGCAACAGTATGCTGGATATCACTAAAAACAGCCGCAATGAAGGGAGTATAATCCTGAATATTAGGCGCCATAATCAAAATATCACGCAATTCAATTTCAGGGTTTTTTTCTAACGTGGCTAACAATTGATCCTTCAATACTTCCACTTCCCGTAACCGAGAATGACAGGCATGAAAACCAATAGAGCTGTCATTAACTGCCTGTTTTTTAACGCAACTGTTATTTAAAAGATCACTTTGAAGTTGTTGCAGATTAGTCCATTCATGACCGTCATGATCATCAAAGCTCGTAAACTCCTGATCAATACGGCCTTCTTGTAAAATCAACGCTTGAAATTCCCACGCCAACTGCCCCAATGAGGATAACAAAGGGTGATCCGCTTCGAAAGACTCACCTTTTGATGCTAAGCCACTCTCTATCAGGTTGTTCTCAAGTACGGTTTTAGTATTTGATCGATTCCAATAAAATTGGCTGGGCTGTAATAAATATAAATGCACATCGCAATGCTTGGAAAGACTCTGGATAAAGTTAAAAAAAATCGGTGGCATTGCGTTCACCCCCAGTACAGAAACACGCTCAGGTAATTGCTGTGTTAAAAAGCCCGCAGGTTTTTTATCTAATAAGTCTATGGCCTCTAGCCATACAGAGCCTCGGTGCTTGTTTCCTAATATGGCAACAATGTCCTGCCACAATCGCTGCTGCCAGCGTTCGACTTCATGCGCTGTAACCAAGGAATCATTTTCCCATGCACTTAACCAGTCCGGCCTCATCATTTGATATTGGTCAAAAACATGTGCTAACGATTGTGCTAATTGAAATCTTTTCAGTGCCGATTGACTACCCGTCAGATATTGCGTCAAAGTTGCTTCTTCTGTTGTTCTTAAAATCCGCTCAATGACCCACAACAAACGTCCTCTAGAAAAGGCAGAGCTGGTGAGCCGGGCATCTAGACTTTGAATTAAGTCATTAAAGAATTTACCGGGAAATAAGAACTGATAATTAGCCCATACCGGAAAATGCGCCGCTAATTGTTGACATAACCAACGCTCCATGCCCTGACTCTGTACTAAAAAATGTTCTTGATTAAAAGGCGATGAAAGTGGCCGACTCTCTAACACTTTGATCAAGTGCGCCACTAAATTTTCGCTCTTATTTGAACTGTGAACAATCAACACTTCATATCTATCGTTTAATTCAGACTGGACTCAATAAAAAAAATAATGAAAAGTCATTCGTTGGATTAATAATATCACAGGAATTTTAGTCACAATGTTTTCTTAAGACATAAAAAAAACCTGTTTCAACAAGAGGGTTGAAACAGGTTTCAATAATGTTGTTTGCTCCGACTAGACACCGTCGGAGCAAACAAACTTTCACGCTTATT
>MPSY01000051.1 GCA_001901525.1 Methylococcales bacterium OPU3_GD_OMZ
ACTCAGCCCCGCGATGACTACAGTGAAAACCCTCCAGAGTTATTGTTGATTTTAACAACGCATAGAATTCTTCATTCAACTGCCCGTAGGGCGCTAAGCCCATGACCTTCCATTCCTCACCCTTCAACCAATCAAAACCACAGAGCTCGGTGATCTTCATATAATAAAAGCCAATACTGCCCGTCCCCCGGCTTTCATAAATACGCTTTAGTTGACCGTGCTCGTAACGGTAAAAGGCCATTGAGCCTTTTTCGCCAAATGAATCGATGACCGCACAAGCGGCTTGTTGATACGGACTGGTAAAACACGCCGTTGCCGCATGGGTTAAGTGATGATCAAAATCAACAAAGGACAACCGGCAGGCCGGATAGTGCTGTTGCAGGGTACGAACCAGATTTATTCCGGCCAGATTAATAGCTTGTCGCTGACAGGCAACCATGTGGTGTAATTTATAATTTTCCAGCAAGGAGCGCAGCCGTTTAATACCCTGTTTTAAGAGCCCCGGTGCCGACAAACAGCCTAACTGGTTAACCACCGTTTCATACCAGGGACGCCGCTTTTGCCAATTGATGGCAATGGTGATCTCATCGGGGTCAGGGCAATATTGCGCAAGTAAGCGGGTAACTAACGCCAATTGGTCGGGTTCACAATTCAGTGCCCGTTTATTCTGCAAAAACCGCTCCGTGGCTTCAGCAAATAACACTTGCCCCTGCCCATCAACAATAACCAGTGCCGGGTCATGGTAGGTCACTGATAATCCGATAATATATTTTCTCATAGCCCCTCTATCGCGCAACAGAAAAATAAATCACAGCCTACAAAATCCTTTATAACGGCCGCCAACCGCTTTAGTCACGTTCCTTTGACAATAATTTAGCTTGATTATCCAGAACCAATTCCCAGTCAAGGCCATCGCCCACAACATCAATTTCATATTCAATACGGCCATCCGGGTGATGAATCACCTCCGCATCTTTAAGGGTCAGCTGATTAAATAATTTTCTAACCGTTGCTTGCACCGACGGGGGTAATTGCTGAATGTTAATGGCTTCTTCATGGGCAAACGACCGTCCTTGCTGATCAAATAACGCTTGGTGCTGCTGACCGTGGGTCACAAACTTAACCTCATACAAGGTCAGGCCAAAATGCGTCTCTTTATCAACCGTAATCGCACCGGCATCATGATGATGCTTTTTTAATCCGGTTAAAACGGCCGCAGGGATCTCTTCCAGCGCAATTGTTTTAGCCTCTACGGGTGTGACAAGAACGGCCGCCACCATTGAAAAGCCCGCCCATAATGCCACTATTTTTTTAAGACCCCGAACCCTTTCCATAACAACTCCTGACAAAACAATGGCCCTCATAGTATCATTTCTGATAACCCATCCAGCAGATCTTCTCCTAAGCGAGCGAACAGGAGTAAATTTTTATCCAAAAAAATCCTTTTCTTTATTAAACCCTCCTCTGGCCATGCCTCTCACCGTCCAACTGCGCGCCGCAAAACTCCCGGGAATAATCGGCCATATTGCGGTACATTATTGGTTTGTCATTCTGAAAACGTCCGGCGCTGACCGCTGGGAAGTCTGGCAACACCCTGAAAAAAGCGAATGCAGCTGGGGCCATCTGCATAAAAACCTTATGGCCATTAATGCCGGCGTCGGTCAGGGTGACAGTTGGGTTGAAGCGGAGTGGCACGATGAACGCGCGCACATACTGACAACGGTTATTGAAAACTCACCGGCAAACTACCCTGATCAAAACCGTTATCGCTATTGGCCCGGTCCAAACAGCAATACCTATGCACAATGGATCCTAAACCAAGTCAACAGCTCAGTCGGGCTGAGCCCACAAGGACTTGGAAAGGATTATCACGGCTTATGTTATTTCAAAAAGACCGGCCCCATAACCTACTTCTCCACCCCTTTGCTTGGTTTTAAGATTATCTGGCCAAAACGATTTGAATTACACCTGTTAACCTTTCCAATCATTCTTGAATTAAAACCCTTCAAAATATCTCTACCTTTTACGCCGGCAAACCAGCCGCTTGGACCTAACGCGACCCAACACAGCCACCACGAGAGACGCTAAAAAAAGGTTGCCATTAGGTCACGCAGGTTTTTGCTTGGACTTTTTTAATGACCCGCCGTGTCTGCTGCAAATATGAAGGCTCTGCAGCAAACAACTTCCGAAGCGGTTTTTCCACCGGGCCCAAGTCAGATGCCCCCAATATTTCCGGCCGATGACCAGCCACCTGAGCCAATGCGCTAATTTCCATCTCTACCGCATCAAGCAAAGATAACGATGCCGGTGCATTGGTCGCTTTTATCAGTGATTCTAAATAAAACCCTGAAAATGAACGTAAAACATCCACTCGGCTACCGGTCATTTTATAACCGGAGGCTAACTCTACGGTGATTTGGTCCCAAATTTCAGATTGATCATCTTGTTTTTTAAGTTCCACACCGGCAATCGGCGCACTCAACATCTCTTGCCATGAATACTGCTGCCATGGCTGATAATGCCGCTGCTCCAACTGCACGGCCAGATTTTCAGTCTGGGTGATGAAATGGCTGTACTGACCACATAAAGAAAAAAACTCGGCCATTAACTGCCCGTAACCTGCACCTTTAAATCCGTAACGTTGCCGGGCTATGTGATGTGCCAGCGGTAATTGCTGCCAGAAAATCTTTCTGTGTCGACCGGTCAAAATTTTAACTACGGTCACTGTATTTTCCCACCGCCCCCGTCCCTTATTGGCATAATCCGTTGAAAATAACTGCAAATGCTCCCGTACACGCTTAAAATAAGCCGCCGGGGCATAAATGCCACGCAAAATTCTAAGGTAATTTTTTTCCGCCTGCTGAATAGAAAAATTCATCGGTATAAAATTAATAACCCCGTCAGAATTATTACAACTACTGCTCTGAATAAATCGTCCTTCTTTAAGCAACCGCTCCATTAACTTGGTTTCAGGTAAAGCATTTAACAACCCTACCATTACAATCGGTACGTGCGTCTCATTAATAAACGCGATGAATTCTTCAACCGTCTCATCGCTATCATTATCAAAGCCAAAAATCATCCCCATGAGCACGCCGGCTCCGGTTTGCTCTGAAATAAACTTAAGTTTTTCTGCAATCGATAAGTCGCCGCGTAAATTTTGTCGTTTATCGGTTTCCTCAAGGGCCGCCTTATTCGGTGTCTCCACGCCATAAAAACTGGTGGTAAAATTTGTTTTACGAAACCAATCACGAAGCTCTGCCATAACGGGTGTTGCGTCAGCGATTCTAAGAGTTAATTCAGTATACTTGGGTAAATGAACCCCAATTGATTCACCAATAGCATAAAGATTCTTCAGTGTTTCCAAGGCACGTCTGGGATTACCAATAAAATTATCGTCAACAATAAAAACTGGCCCGGTCCAACCCAGATCGGCCAATTGTTTAAAAGAAGCCTCGGTATCTTTTAAAGGCGTGACCCGAAAACTTTTACCAAAACGCGCGGGAATATCGCAAAACTCACACTTCTCAGGGCATCCTCGACTAATCTGGATAGCCATGTGTACATAATTATCGAGATTTAATGCCGAATAATCCGGCTTAAAAAAATCTGCCGGTTCAGTTGGGAAGCCCTGATAATACGGTTTTGCACTCCCGTCTTTCAACCCTGCCAATAAGGCCCCGATCACCCCTTCCGCTTCGTTCTCAATTAAATGATCAGCAATACCGTTCAGGGGTGATTGTTTAGAAATAGCCGTCCCCCCGACAATAACCAAACAATCCCGTTGCTTGGCCACTAGCGCATCGGCTAACAAACCCTCGCCCTGCGCCGCCATTCCCCCCAGATACACATGATCGCCACACTGTAACCGATCAGTTAAGGCTCTGGGATCAACATTTCTGTCAATTAAGACCACCGCGTCATAATAAGGTTTTAAGTAACGGTACAACCCCAACAATCCTAACGGCGGCAATAATCGCTTGGGCAAGCCAAATTCACTGGGCGGCGAATACCACCTTAAACTGGTTTCATAACTCCAAAAAGTATTGACAGTATCAAACTTCGGATAAATTAATACTGCTTTTCGCCAATGACTTTTCACCCGCGCCCCTTTGCCAGAAAACCCCTGCTTTAGCTGTTAATCGATACACCGAGTACTACGCCGCTAATGACCAAAGTACAACAAGTCATTTATAATGTCAGTTTTAACGCTACCTTAACTTATACACTATGGCGCAGCCTTTAACGACCGTTAACATCTTACCCAGCGCACAAACGCATCAATTCTCAATCATCTGGTTACACGGCTTAGGTGCCAATGGCCATGATTTTGAGGCGATTGTACCCCAACTGCAACTGAACAACGCGGCACAAACCCATTTTGTATTTCCTAATGCGCCGAGTTTAGCCGTCACCATTAATAACGGCATGGTTATGCCAGCCTGGTACGATATTCTGGAAATGTCTTTCGAAAGGGAAGTAGACTGTCAGGGGATTGAGTCTTCCTCAGATTTAATTACCCAGTTAATTCATCAGGAAATTGCCAAAGGCATTGCACCTAAAAACATTCTTCTGGCTGGATTTTCACAAGGGGGCGTTATTGCACTACATGCCGGACTGACTTTCAAGGATAAACTGGGTGGAATCATTGCGTTATCGACCTATTTACCCGAACCGGAACGGTTATTAGCCCGCCGCAGTGACAGCAATCAACACACCCCGATATTTATGGCCCACGGCACTGTTGACCCGGTCGTCGATATAACAGCAGCAAAATCTGCTTTTAAAACCCTTAAAACCCTGAACTACCCCATACAATGGCATGAATACACGATGGAACATTCCGTTTGTTTCGATGAAATTCAGGCTATTTCCAACTTCATCACTCATCAATTTGAGTCTTAACGCTTTGACGACGCTACAGACAGCTGCAACCGGCTCAAAAATTAGTCGTACTTAATGTACTTAAACCGCGGATCATCGGGTGTCCCTGTCAAGGCACCCGACTCCAAGCCCGGCTGCCACATCACCACCGATTCAATTTTCTTGGCTAAGGCAAAATCCTTCTCCGTGATTCCTTTAGCGGCATGATTCATCAACTTAACCGTCACAAAAGCATAAGAAACCACTAAGTCAGGGTGATGAAACCCTGCCTCTGCAAGATGCCCAACGGTATTAACCACCATCAACGTGCTTTTCCAGCCGCTGGTTTTATAGGTTCTTCGAATCCAGCCTTTTTCAAAACGCCAAGCCGGTAATTCTTCTGTTAATCGCGCGTTAATCGCTTCATCACTAAAAACACTGTCATCATTTTTTTCACGCCAACTCATTTTTCACCCCGCTAAATTATCAGCTTCCTGAGTCCGGCCTCTAAAATAACGGTTCGGCCTCATTTAGACCCGCGAATAAAATCGGCTGTGCTTCAAATAGCATGTGAGATAAAAAAAATCCCGCGTCCCTTTTTGCTACCCAAAGCTCAAAAAAAATTAAGCAGCGCTCATCTTATTACAAAAAACAACATGCTTGGTAACATTGTCATACCTAAATTCAATTTCTGAACCCGTCCCTAATCGATAATCAGCCGGCATACTAAATGCAAAAGACTGCTCATCATCTTCAAGCTTAAATTCAAGATTTTTATAACCATCGTGCGTAACACTTTTTAGTTTTGTTTGTGTCACAATGCCTTTCCTGAACCTAAAACCACCCTGTCGACGAACAATCGACATAAAGATATCATAATCTCGACTTTTAATCGTTTCGTTGTTCACAAGATGACCCGGTATTGACATATTTCACTCCACTGTTTGGTTAGTTTTAAATTGTTTCAGAAACTATTCAAAGCATAATCCGTGCCATATATGTAAGGTGTTGTTTCAAAAGGCTATTCAATAAGAAAACTCTTCAACCCCTTGCCTAGACAGGTCTTTTTTACATCATAATAGTGCAACGACTAGCAATAATGGTGCACTTTAATGCAGCAGACAGCCTCCTCCCCCGCAAAACAACAACGCAAGCTAAGGTACTGTAAGCCATTGAGTCAAAACAAAGAAAGCCATATAAACCAAAAAACAAATGTATAATGGGGAGTTTTCTCAAACTTAAAGAGCCCACTTAATGTTCCAACTTACCGGCCTTGGCAAACAAGGTATTAAAAATGACATCCTCTCAGGCCTGACCGTCTCTCTAGCCCTTGTTCCCGAGGCCATTGCATTCGCCTTTGTTGCTGGGCTTGAACCTATTGTCGGTCTGTATGGCGCCTTCATGATGGGGCTCATCACGGCCTTAATCGGCGGCCGCCCGGGTATGATCTCCGGCGCAACCGGAGCCACTGCGGTTGTGATGGTTGCACTAGTCACCTCCCACGGCGTTGAATATCTTTTTGGTGCATTAATTTTAGCCGGTATTATCCAAATCCTCGCCGGTGTTTTCCGCCTTGGAAAGCTGATTCGTCTGGTCCCTCATCCGGTGATGCTAGGCTTTGTTAACGGTTTGGCTATTGTTATTTTTATCGCTCAATTTCAACAATTTCAAACAACTGACGGCGCCGGCGGCTATCGCTGGATTACCGGTGAACCTTTAGGGGTTATGTTGGGTTTAGTTTTTGCGACGATGTTAGTGATTCATTTTTTACCCAAGCTAACCCAAGCCATACCCAGCTCACTGGCAGCCATTGGCCTGACCACCTTTGTGGTTATCTATTTTGAACTAGATGCACGGACCGTCCAAGATGTACTCCGTGATATGTCCGGTAACCCTGAGGCTACCATTGCCGGTACGCTACCGACTTTTCATATCCCCACTCTGCCGTTAACGCTAGAATCACTGCAAATTATTTTGCCTTACGCCGTTATTCTTGCTGCTGTCGGACTGATTGAGTCTCTATTAACACTTTCGTTAATTGATGAACTTACGGAAACCCGCGGTCACGGCAACCAAGAATGTATTGGTCAGGGTATTGCTAATTCCGTGAATGGACTTTTTGGCGGCATGGGCGGCTGCGCTATGATTGGCCAAAGTCTCATTAATATTAATTCCGGTGGTCGTGGCCGGCTTTCAGGTGTTTCTGCGGCGCTATTCTTATTAGCCTTTATTTTATTCGGCGCTACACTCATTGAAATCATTCCGGTGGCGGCCTTAGTCGGTGTTATGTTTATCGTCGTACTGGGCACCTTTGAGTGGACCAGTTTAAGACTTATCGGCCGTGTCCCCGTGAGCGATGTTCTGGTTACCGTGCTGGTAACCTGCGTGACTGTCTGGTTTGACCTCGCCATTGCGGTTCTGGTGGGCGTTATTGTTTCGGCACTGGTTTTTGCCTGGGAACACGCTAAACATATGTATGCTGAAACCCACATCAACGAAAACGGCTCAAAAACATATACCTTAAGCGGTCCATTATTTTTCGCCTCCGTACAAACTTTCTCAGACTTATTTACCCCGGCTAATGATCCTGACGACATCATTATCGATTTTGCCAACGCACGGGTTTATGACCATTCAGGGCTTGAAGCTATTGACAGTGTTGCTGAACGCTACCTTCGTGCCGGAAAAACACTGCATCTGAAACACCTGAGCGATGAGTGTCATTATTTACTGAAAAAAGCTGGCGACCTCGTAGAGGTTAATGTTATTGAAGATCCCACTTATCATGTTGCGATGGATGGGGCGGGCCAAATTCTTGAGGAGGTTGCCCAAAAGAAATAACACGCTCAAGGCCCTTCTTTAAAAAAATATCACGTTACGGGAAATCACTCAGGTTACCCGTAACAACTGGCTGAACACCCCTAAAAACACACTCAACCCCATCACTTAATGACTCCTGCCGGATCTCTACCGTTCAAGCGCCTTCTGTATATCAAGGTAATGATCTACACGCGTTTTCCCGGCTTGTTTTTGAAGATAACGCCCGACACCTGTCACCCTTGAGGACTCCATCGTCCTGACCGATCCCGAAGACCTTCCTGACAAAAACCCAACTAAACCCAAACCCAAAACAATAAAAAAGACGACTTCATATTTCTCCCAAAGACTCTCTACCTTATCAACCTTGATAACGACAGCAGGTGCTTTCACAATCTTCTTAATAATTTTAACCGGTTGCGGTTTTCTGTATTCTGCCAACCAATTTTTCACTAACACTTTTGCCTGCGCAATTTCAGCCGCCTTCATTTTCTTAGCGATCTGATCTCTGGACATTTCACCAAACGGGTAACCATTGATTCCCGCGATATGACGCCACAAATACACTTGGCGATAATCTTTCTTAACACCTTTTGCAAACAAATATAAATTACCTAAAAAATACGGCGCTTCAGGACTTCCTTTTTCAGCAGCACTCTGAAAATTTGCTAACGCACGACTATAATCCTGAGCAACGCCACGCCCCTGACTAAAAAACTTACCCAACTGCAAGTAGCCCTCGGCATCACCGGCAAGCGCCTGCTTTTTACAATTTTCAACATTTGCCATATCATCAACGGCCTTATCCACACACGCCCAGGTGTTACCACTAACCATCATAAACAGCGCTAACGCTATTAATTTTCCAACACTGACATCTTTCATTTATTTTTTCCTCTCTATAACAAAGCTATTAACGATCCAGATAAAGTTAACAACACTATTTAATAACTATCGCCTACAACAGCGTAGTATTGACCGCTAATTGATCAACTTCTTGTTCTAACCACCCTAACAACGACGACCCCGACTCAAAAGCCTCTGGCAAAGGCTTCTCGCTCAACACTTGAAAACGCCATAACAACTTTTTCAACTGACTTTGCTGACTCACGGTAAATTTCCACTGCGCAAGCACGCGCTGATAATCTAACGGCTCCCCCTCGGGCAACTGCACTCTCAGCGTAGATAATTCATCTATCACAGCCAGTATAGACCCTAGCGCAGGAATCATTAACGCCGCGACCCACTGCGGCGTCACTTGCTCGACTGATGAATCTTTGTTATCTGAAATAACCTTAACAACCTGAATCAATTCAGCACTGGAAAAACGTAATGCGGTTTCATAAAAAGCAGCAGCCTCCATCTCATAAACATAATTTTGCCGATAGGCCGTGTCCGGCGTCGAAACACTCGCAACAATTTCCGTCGCCACCGGAACCGCATAAACCAACTGGGGATAAAAACACCGTCGACTATCCAAGTCGATAATTTTTTTGGCCGCTAACACCGTCCCCAAGGCATATTGCCCATGCCCTGCTATACCCACATTAACAATCAATGGATTAACGGTTTGAGGAAATGTTGCAAAGGTATAACCCATAGCCGCTGCCATAGCGACCTTTCCTATACCGGTCACCGTCACACAATAGTGGTCATTGACAAATATCGAGTAGACTCGGCTACCTTGCCAACGCTTTAATTTCAAATGCGTGATAAGACCCTTCGCTTCACTGGGCAACGCCATAAAAATAAAAGTATTCGGAGACACCTGAGATAACCTACGCCTGATAGTGGTTCATTAATAATTGATATTGCGCAACCTCGTCAGCCTTGCCGCGCTTTTGCGCGCCTTGAATATAGACCCTCGCTTTTTCTTGCAGCATTGCAATTGCTGCGGACCTATTTTCCTCAGATAAACAAGGCTCTGCGATTATTTTTTCTAACGCCTTAATTCTAAAACGGTCCATCCCCCAAAAACGTCTGGATAACTGATCGCTGTGACCACCGTATTTGAGTATCATCGGCTCTGTAATAAATAAAACCGGGTAACGGGCAGTAATTCTTAACCATAAATCATAATCTTCACAAGCCGGTAGATCCTCATCAAAATCACCCACTTCCGAAAAAATCTGGCGATGTATCATCACCGATGAAGGCGACATAGCGCAAAGCGGCAAACAATGTTGAAAAATCCAGCCCCCTATCTTGGCGTGTTTTTTCATCGGATTGACACGGCGACCGTCACGAATCCAAATTTCTTCGGTATGGCACACCCGATAATCGTCGTTCCGGCTCAGGTAATCCCGTTGAACCGCTAATTTTTCCGGCAACCATTCATCATCAGAGTCCAGAAAAGTTATCCAATCAGAGCGGCTTTTAGCAATGCCTTTATTACGCGCGGAACTGACGCCACAATTGTCTTGATAAATATAAACAACCTCTGGAAAACAACGCTTCACCATGTCCGCGCTATCATCTGTTGAACCATCATCAACGACAATCACTTCATCGGCAGGACAGTCTTGCTTAAAAACTGAAACCAGTGCACGTTTAAGTAAAACACACCGGTTAAAACTCGGAATAATCACGGCTACTGACATAATACCCTGCTAAAAGTTACTTTGGTCAACCACTGGCCACCGTACTGCTCAACGCAACAACCAACGATCCAATAACCCGTCCTCAAAAAAGATTATTTGAGCACACGAATCCCTTGTTTTTTATAATCCTTAGAGCGTAATGCCACCGTTGCTTTTATCCCAGTACACAATGAGCCATCCGCCTGATAAAAACCATAATCAAAGCTAGGGGTGCTCCGCCCTTTGGTTTCAAGTTCATGTTGAATACGCAATTCGTCCTCCGGCGTTATCGAAAACCTAAGCTCGGTTGCCGTAATGGCTTCCCGCCTGAAATCCAACTGCAATGACCGCGTCCAGACTGAATATTGTGGGAAAAGCTTCAGACAAACCATCGCCGCAATAGGATCAGCCAAACAAGCCTGAAAGCCGCCAAATAATCCGCCACCCGGATTCGTTGATAACCAGGTATGAGGCAACTTAATTCTGACCGTACGCCAATCAGGTGCGAGTTCAACAACCTTAACCCGCATTAACCAGAAATTTGGATACCATTCAATTCGTTTTTTATCATCTAAAAAACTACAATTCCAAATTAACTTACGTAGATTAGCAACCCCACGCGTATCAGTCATCAACCGCTCCTTTTAAACTTTTGCTTACTATTTCATACACATCTTTACAAATTCCCGGCGTCACCACAATTCTTTCTAATTGCAATTTCATCTGATCTTGCCGCGCTAAATCAAACTTCTGCCAGTGCGTTAACGGCACCACCATACGCGCAGCCACCTGCGGATTAATGGTATTTAATTTAATCACCTGATCGGCTAAAAATGCATAGCCGTCGCCATCGGAGCGATGAAAATGTAACGGGTTAGCCTGACTAAAAGCACCGACCAAAGCACGCACTCGATTTGGGTTCTTAATATCAAAAGCGGTGTGCCCGGCTAAAGCCTTAACCACGTCAAAAGCCTCGGGCAAAAAACCAGTTGCCTGCAAACTAAACCATTTATCAATCACTAAGGCATCACCGTGCCACTGCTCATAAAACTGACTCAAACACTGTTCTCGTTTAGGATGTCCACTATTAATAATAGCCTGTAAAGAAGCCAACTGATCGGTCATGTTTTTAGCTGACTTAAATTGCAGCTCAGCGCGTTGGTAACTCTCGCTATTCTCAATAAGCGACAAGTACGCCAGCGCACTATTTTTAACACGTCGACGTCCAATAGCTCCAGAATCAAATTTCCCGGACTCATCACAATGATGGTCTGTATACAACTGCTCGAACTTGTCATACAAGCATTCGGCCAAAGTCCTTTTTACAAACATACGCGCATGGTGAATGGCTTCAACGTCAATAACCGCCATTTGTTCGTGCAGATAAACTTCACTCGGCAACGTTAGCAATAAGGCTAAATAAGATAAATCGTCCCAGGATTGACTTAAGATTTTGTCAAAAACCGCAACAATAATTTCTTTTGTGCTTAACGATTTACCGTCTGCATAATCCTGAGCCACTTCAAGAATAACCGCACAAGCCAATTTTTGCCCGGCTTCCCAACGATTAAAAGTATCAACATCATGACTACTTAAAAAAGCTAACTGCTCAAGATCCTGATCTATTAATAACTTAATCGGGGCCGAAAAACCACGCAACAGAGAAGGCACCGGCGACTCTTTAACACCCATGAATTCAAAAGACTGTGTCGCCTCCGTTAACTCCAGTACGACCTCATCGCACGTCTCCTTCTCACCGGCTTGCTGGAACCCTAACACCTGACCGCGCTCCCCTAACAACCCTAGTCGAATCGGAATATGTAACGGCACTTTATTTTCATAACCGGGTATTTCACGGCAAAACTGACTAAAGGTGAGCGATAATTTTTGCTCAGCCGGCCGATAATCAACCGTCACACTGACTTGCGGTGTGCCTGCTTGCTGATACCAGCGTTTAAATTGCGACAAATCAACCTGATTAGCATCTTCCATTGCCTTAACAAAATCATTGCACGTCACCGCCTGGCCATCATGGCGCTGAAAATACAAATCCGTTCCTGAACGAAAACTTTTGGCACCCAACAAGGTATGCAACATGCGCACAACCTCAGCGCCTTTTTCATAAATTGTCAGCGTATAAAAATTATTAATTTCAATGTAAGACTCCGGGCGAACAGGATGTGCTAATGGCCCTGCATCTTCTGCAAATTGTCGCGTTCTCAACATGGTGACGTCTTCAATACGCTTGACCGCTCTTGAGGTATGATCTGCCGTAAACTCCTGGTCTCTAAAGACCGTTAGCCCCTCTTTTAGACTTAACTGAAACCAATCTCTGCAAGTAACCCGGTTGCCGGTCCAGTTATGGAAATATTCATGGCCGATAACGCCTTCGATATGTTCATAATCAGTATCAGTCGCCGTATCAGGACGTGCTAAAACAAACTTGGTATTAAAAACATTAAGCCCCTTATTTTCCATTGCGCCCATATTAAAATGACTCACCGCAACAATCATATAAAGATCTAAATCATATTCCCTGCCATAAACCTTCTCGTCCCATGCCATCGCATTTTTTAACGACTGCATAGCATGGACGCACTTATCCAGATCATTCGGTTCAACAAAGACCTGTAACGCTATTTCACGTTCTGCCATTGTTGTATAACGATCTTCAATACTGACTAATTTTCCTGCAACCAATGCAAAAAGATAACACGGCTTCGGAAAAGGATCTTTCCAGGTCACCCAATGCCGACCATCATCTAAGTCACCGTGCGCGACTTGGTTCCCATTAGATAATAACACCGGGTAAAGCACTTTATCGCCGATGATCGTTGTTGTGTAACAAGACATCACATCCGGGCGATCCAGAAAATAAGTGATTTTCCTGAAACCCTCAGCTTCACACTGTGTACAAAATAAACCATTACTCATATACAACCCTTCAAGGGCTGTATTTGCATGAGGGTTTAACGTGTTCTCAATAATTAATTCAAAAGCCGCCTCATGGGGAGGTGCCAATACTGTCAACGACTCATCATCAAGAGAAAAATCTCCCGTTGTCAATGCCTGACCATTTAACCGCACTGATTTTAGGCTCAGTTGCTCACCGGATAAAATCAACGGACCACCCGTACTATGCTCTGGATTGGCAACAACTTTAAGCGTTGAAATAACACGGGTTTCAAATTCATCTAAAATAAAATTCAAATCCACCGTCTGAATAAGATACGCCGGCGGCAAATATTCCTTGAGATAAATTGTTTTCAAATGACTATCAAGCATATTTAATCAGACTCATTAATTTCATTATAACCGCTTACTATTGGCTTATCTTTTAACGAAAACAACGCCAACAGAACCCATCCGCCTATGAAAAACACACCGCCTACCGGAGTGACCATTCCCAACCCTTTCATATTAAAACACGCGAGTATATAAAGACTTCCTGAAAAAAAAACAATCCCAAGCAAAAAGAACCAACCGGCCCGTATTAATGATTTTTCATCCGGATTATATCGCAATAATAAAGCAACCCCCATTAAGGCCAACGCATGCCACATTTGATAGTCCACACCCGTTTTATAAATCGTCAACATCGCCGGTGACAACGACTCTCGCAAACCATGCGCCCCAAAAGCCCCCAACAACACCCCGGTTAAACCGGCAAGAGCGCCAACCAATAAAAAATTAATCTTCACCTAGCTCTCCTTTAACCGCGGCATCAATTGCACCAGAT
>MPSY01000295.1 GCA_001901525.1 Methylococcales bacterium OPU3_GD_OMZ
CAGTCCATGACGGTATTTTAGCTTTGTTAGCCTTGATTCAGTTTGCTAATGTGGGTTTTTTATTGGTTTACGCCAGTCAACTGCGGTGGGGTTCGGGCTTTGAAATTCTGACCAGCATCGTTAATTTAGTGGTTTTGCGTATTTTGGTGGGTACCAGTTCAGGCAGTTCGGGCATTATTGTCGCCCATGAACTGATTCACCGCCCCCAGTTGAGCTATCAATGGCTGGGGCGATTGTTGATGTGTTCGGTGTGCTATGAGCATTTTATTATTGTCCATAAGCGCAGTCATCATGTCCATGTGGCGCAACCGGTCGACGGTACGACGGCGCGGCGCGGCGAAGGGTATGAGGACTATTGTAAACGCGTCTACCGTGAGCATTTTATCGCCTCCTGGAATTTTGAGTGTCAGCGTTTAGGGCTTTCAACGGCCCTCTTTCAAGTTAAAATGATAAAAAACCGGGTATTACACGGCGTTTTAATCGAGGGGCTATGGGTGCTTTGGGCGCTGATAACCTTTGGCTGGGTTGCGCTGGCCATCTATCTTTATCATTGTTATTCGGCGATCAGGCTATTAGAAGCGATTAATTATTTTCAACATTGGGGCTTGAGTGAGCAAGG
>MPSY01000052.1:0-1235 GCA_001901525.1 Methylococcales bacterium OPU3_GD_OMZ
ACTGACAATAACATTGCAATCTCGGCACTATAACCCAGTACAACCTGCTGTTGTTCAATACGCACCCGTGGTTTCGTTATATCTTGTCGTGGATACTTTTGAAAATAGCTGACAACAATAATTTGGTAATAAATGAGATATTGTGTAATGAACTTTACCATTAGTAGCCGCTTCAAACCTTGCTGCGCTTTGAGCACATAACGCATATGTAAATAAAGCGGGGACGAACGATTTTGTTCCGAACTACGGGTGGGAAATAAATAGCCTTTAGCGTAATGGCCAATGACTTTAACCAAAGAAATAATTCTACTGACTAACGATAATGACCGATTAACTATTTTCTCGTATTCTTTTAAAAAATCGTTAAGTAAGCAGCGCATTATGTATAATTTCAACACATTGGATCCCCCCTCACCTATTTTCATCATGCGGGCACTGCGAAACAAACGCTCCACAGCCACCGCGGTATCGCCACGACTGGCTTGTGAGACATAGCTTTCATAGCCGCGTCCACCACGCAATTGTAATGTTTCATCAGCAATATCAACCAGTGTATGTGAACTAAAAAGTTTCAACATAGCCGCTTCCAAACGAATATCGACGTCTGTGTGATCAGCAAAAGCGGAAACGAATTGTAAAAACGATTCGCAGGCATAAATACTCGCATTCATGTTTACCAGTTTTTCGGTATTAAGCTCATGCTCACCGATTGGTTTACCGCCTTGAACACGCTCTGCCCCCCACCATCGTGCGACACGCCCTAAGTGCTTCATCATGCCCAATGAAATGGCTGAAATATTAATACGCCCTGAGCCCAAATTCATAAAAGCAATTTTCAAGCCATCACCTACTGCACCGACAATATTTTCTTTGGGTATTTTTACTTTATTTAGTTTAATGGCGGCATTGGGTAGACCATGCCAACCACAGAACGATAACGGCTTTACCGTAATTCCAGCATAGGCTCGTTCAACAATAAAAGCCGTAATGCGCTTACGTGGGTCAATGTTATTAATGTCCTCACCAAGATAAACTACCACCGCTAACATAATGTAAATATCCGCTATTGTCCCCAAGGTGGTGAATAATTTGCCTCCTGCACTCCAGTCACCGCTGATTTCAAAGTGATTACCATCTGCTGATACTCTAGCGATCGTTTGTAAGCCACTGGGATCTGAACCTGTTTCAGGTGTTGTTAAACAAAAGGCACCGAGCGCATGGGTCGCTAATTGTTT
>MPSY01000052.1:1974-13826 GCA_001901525.1 Methylococcales bacterium OPU3_GD_OMZ
AAATTCATTCAGGATTTGAAATGCTAGAACTTGACGATCTTACTTCGGGTAATGTCATTATTAAATCAGTCTATTCATCAATTAATTATAAAGATGCATTAGCCGCAACCCACCAGAGCACGATATTAAAAAAATCGCCTCTAGTTGGCGGTATCGACGTATCTGGTGTGATCGAGAGTTCTGAAGATAACCGCTTTAAACGCGGAAATAAAGTTCTTATATGTGGCTCAGGACTTTCTGAAGTGCGTGACGGTGGCTATGCTCAATATGTACGTATTCCAGGCCAATACATCATAAAATTACCACCGGGTATTTCTTTATATGAAGCTATGGCTATTGGTACTGCTGGTTTCACGGCCGCTTTAGCCATTGATCAAATGCAAAATAACGGTCAAAGTCCAGACAGGGGACCTATTCTCGTTACCGGTGCTACTGGAGGTGTGGGTAGCTATGCAATCGACCTGCTGTCTAATCTCGGATTTAAAGTGATAGCCCTAACGGGTAAACAAAATCAAGCTGACTATCTCCATGGTTTAGGTGCTAATGAAATCGTATCTTCTAAGGGATTACATCTAGGCGATCGTGCATTAGAAAAAGGGTTATGGGCCGGCGCCATCGATTGTGTCGGCGGCGAACTTTTATCGTGGTTAACACGCACCGTACAGCCACTAGGCAATATTGCTGTGATCGGTTTAACGGGGGGCACAAGCATTAATACAACCGTGATGCCTTTTATCCTGCGTGGCATCAATTTATTGGGCATTAATTCAGCCGATAGCCCACCGGCGCTTAGAAAAAAAATATGGCACCGGCTAGCGACTGATTTAAAACCACAATATATAAATAAAATCGTTACTCAAGAAATTAACTTTGAACAATTGCCGGAAATGTTCGATGCTTATCTTCAAGGGAAAATAATTGGGCGAACCATTATCAAATTTTAAAACGTCAACCGCAATGCACCATCTAACCGTATCACTTCGCCATTAAGCATCGGATTTTCGATAATATGCTGAACTAAAACTGCGTAATCTGACGGTTGTCCTAAACGCCGTGGAAAAGGAGTTTGTTGTTCTAGATTCTTAGACTGGGTTATATTGACCCCAGCCAGCAGAGGTGTCGAAAAAATGCCGGGAGCAATGGCCATCACTCGAATACCAAAATCCGCTAGCTCTCTGGATAACGGTAACGTCATCCCATTTATACCCGCTTTGGATGCAGCATAAGCGACCTGACCGACTTGACCTTCAAAAGCAGCAATTGATGAAGTATTGATTATAATTCCACATTCACCATTACTGTTTGGCGTATTCCTACTCAACAGAGTAGTCACCAAGCGTATCATATTAAAAGTTCCAACAAGATTGACGTCTAAACATCGACGAAAGTTTTCCAAACAGAATAATGTGCCATCTTTTTTTAAGATCCGTTCTGCAACCAATATTCCGGCACAATTAATCAAACCATGAATCGTTCCAAAACGCTTGATAGCTTTCGTTAATGCCGCTTCAATACTTTCAACATTAGTGACATCCATGTGAATAAATAGCGATTCAGGTGCAATCTGTTGTGCTTCATCGATAATTAAATCAGCACCCACTACATTGGCGTTAAGTTTAATTAAGTGCCGTGTCGTTGCCTTACCTAGCCCTGAGTTTGCACCGGTAACAAAGAAAGTATGCTTGGCAATTTCCATGACGCCCCCTGATATTTCCTTGCTGTTACTTTACAAATAGCATCAAGTTTTACCTGCGAATCCACGCCGTTATTATCCAACCACGTGCTAATTTGATAAAACCATATCTCTTAAGTTCCTAGCGTAATAATTAACTCTTGGGTTTTGAACTCTAAACAACGCGTTAAGGTCTTAATATCAGATATAAAAAACAGGAACTATAAACAGTTACCTCATATAGTTAAACCTGAGTGTTATCGGAGGTGTTAGGGGTGCCGCTTGTGACTACTGCCATTATATAAGCCCTCTTATTCCTTCATCTGATAGGTTTTTCTCACGGAGTAACTTTCAAACGACAACTGAAATCATCCTCTTTTATAAGGATAACACCAGTGAATAATGCCGAAACAGTAGTCATCACCGGGAGTGCCAGAACACCCATAGGTGATTTTACCGGTTGCCTAAGACTGTGTTCTGCTACTCAACTAGGTGCCATTGCAATCAAGGGTGCGTTAATGCGCTGCGATATAAATCCGCATCAAATTGATGAAGTTTTAATGGGCTGCGTACTGACGGCTGGGTTGGGTCAAGCCCCAGCGAGGCAGGCTTCTTTAATTGCAGGTATACCACCATCAGTAGGTTGCACCACAATCAATAAAATGTGTGGCTCAGGGATGAAAGCAATCATGTTAGCACACGATTTAATTAAAGCCGGTAGTGCTAAAATAGTTATTGCCGGCGGCATGGAAAGCATGAGCAACGCACCTTATCTATTCTCTAGTATGCGTTCAGGTCAACACATTGGGCACAGTAAGGTTTTTGATCATCTGCTCAAAGATGGTCTGGAGGATTATCAAAGTCAACGCTTAATGGGCTGTTATGCTGAAGATTGTGCGGAAAAATTTAGCTTCAGTCGTAGTCAACAAGATGAATTCGCTAGCCTTTCATTAACTCGTGCTCAAAGGGCTATTCACAACAAGCACTTTAATGATGAAATTGAACCGGTCATTACCAATTCAAAACTAACCCCAATCACTATCAATCAGGACGAACGCCCACTGCTACGCGAGGTAAAAAAAATTACCCAATTAAAGCCCGCTTTTAAAACGAATGGTACAGTGACCGCCGCCAATTCAAGTGGTATAGCTGACGGCGCTGCTGCGGTTGTATTAATGTCGGAAGCTGAAGCAAAAAAACGCCACATAACCCCTTTGGCCAGAATCATTGGCCATCAAAGTCATGCCCAAAAACCTGGATGGTTTACCACCGCGCCGATACTTGCTATTGAAAAGCTATTAAAGCAACAAGACTTAACCGGTGACGAAATTGATTTATTTGAAATAAATGAAGCCTTTGCAGTAGTAGTCATGGCTACTATCAAAACATTACATTTGGACATTAATAAAGTCAATATTCATGGTGGGGCTTGTGCATTAGGTCATCCTATCGGCGCATCCGGAGCACGTATCATAGTTACCCTACTCTCAGCACTACAACAATATAACTTAAAACGTGGCCTTGCAGCATTATGTATAGGTGGTGGCGAAGCAACAGCAATGCTGATTTCAAAATGAACATATTAACCACAGCAATTGATAAGGATAGCGATACATTCAAACTTAATGAAGCAGCGATGCAGAATAAAGTGAATGACTGGCGTGCAATCATAAATACTACCATGCACGGTGGCAGTGAACAGGCTCGAAAAAAACATACGGATAGAGGCAAGTTGTTAGTACGTGATCGTATTGCTTTGTTACTTGATGAAAAATCACCGTTTCTTGAATTTTCACAATTAGCTGGCTATCACGTCTATGACGAAAGCATTCCTGCTGCTGGTATCGTTACTGGCATTGGTCGTATAGCTCAAAAAGAATGTGTCATCATTGCCAATGATGCCACTGTCAAAGGCGGAACTTATTATCCACTAACCGCTAAAAAACATTTACGGGCTCAAGAAATAGCCGAAACCAATCATTTACCTTGCGTATTTCTTGTCGATTCCGGTGGCGCCTTTTTACCCAAACAAGCTGAAGTGTTTCCTGATCGCGATCATTTTGGTCGTATCTTTTACAATCAAGCAAATATGTCAGCCAAAGGAATTGCCCAGATCGGCGTTATTATGGGTTCATGCACTGCTGGAGGTGCCTACATACCGGCTATGTGTGATGAAAGTATTATTGTTGAAAATCAAGGCACCATTTTTTTAGCCGGCCCACCTCTAGTTAAAGCAGCAACCGGTGAACAAATAGCAGCACAAGCATTAGGCGGTAGCGAGGTTCACGCGAAGTCTTCCGGCGTTATCGACCATGTCGCTAAAAATGATCAACAGGCATTAGCAATGGCAAGAGCCATTATTACTAATCTACCGTATACCGAACAATCGTCTCAAGATAATAGTACTCGTTACCATGACCCCCTCTATGCAGCTAAAGAACTCTATGGAATTGTGACTAAGAATTATCGGCACTTATATGATGTTCGTGAAGTCATTGCACGAATCGTTGATGGCAGTGAGTTTGATGAATTTAAACAATTATATGGCACCACTCTGGTTTGCGGATTTGCGCGATTTTACGGGCGTTTAGTCGGTATCATTGGCAACAATGGCGTACTATTTTCCGATTCAGCAGTCAAAGGCACCCATTTCATAGAACTCTGTTGCCAGCGTAAAATACCGCTATTATTCTTACAAAACATTACAGGTTTTATGGTCGGCAGCCAAGCGGAAGCGGGTGGCATCACCAAAGACGGTGCCAAAATGGTCATGGCTGTCGCTTGTGCAAAAGTACCTAAAATAACTTTCATTATCGGCGGTAGCCACGGCGCAGGAAATTATGCCATGTGTGGGCGTGCTTATGCCCCAAGATTTCTTTGGAGTTGGCCTAATAGCCACATATCAATTATGGGTGGCGAACAAGCCGCCAGTGTTATGGCGCAAATACAACACGACCGGGCAACCTCAGAAGGGAAACAATGGACAGAGGCAACCGAGGAGCAATGTAAAAAATCGATTTTAAAACAATACCAGCTGCAAGGTCACCCTTATTACGCCAGTGCTCGTCTTTGGGATGATGGTATTATCGATCCAGCAGATACTCGAAAAATAACAGGTCTCTGTTTATCCGCCGTAATGAACACACCTATTGCTGAAACCAAATTTGGAGTTTTCCGTATGTAGCTATAATTTTTCTTAAACCAGAACCATCATTAGCCAAAAGCATTTAATGAAATACCGAATCAGCGTCTCAGCCTGTTCTCATGAACTTTTCTAAATCACTTCCCCTCTAATAAGGTATGTTTAGTCACCGGTGAACACAGTGAATAAAGTTCTATGGCGACCTTCTACAGCACGGCAAAAGAATGCCAACATTACCCATTTTATGACATGGGTGAGAAATCGATATGGCATTGACGTCAGCGAATACAATCAGCTATATCAATGGTCCATTGAAAACTCTGCAGATTTCTGGGACCTATTTTGGCAATTTGCAAATATCAGAGCCCATAAAAAAGGAAATGTAACCCTATCGCACGCAGATAAAATGCCCGGTGCCCAGTGGTTTCCCGGAACTCGGCTCAATTATGCAGAAAACTTATTAAATCACCGTAATAGCCATTCCTCGAGCATTATTTTTCACGGCGAAAATGGAACCACCCGACACATTTCATCGACAGGTATTCATCAGCGTGTTTCCCAACTTGCCCAAGCGTTACGTAATGAAAGTGTTAAACCCGGAGACTGCATCGCAGGTGTTTTACCTAATATTCCAGAAACCATTATAGCAATGTTAGCTACCGCCTGCCTCGGCGCAATTTGGACTAGTTGTTCTCCTGACTTCGGCGTTCCCGCCATCGTAGACCGGTTTAAGCAAATTAAGCCCAAAGTATTGTTTGTTAGCGATGGCTATTATTTTAATGGCAAAGAATTCGATCGACTAGATCAGATTATCCCTTTAGTAAAAGCACTTCCATCAATTCAAAAAACCATATTAATCCCCTATATCAATAGGGAAAACCTCACTATCAATATCCCGCTATCACTTTGGAGTCATTATTTATCATCTTTCTCTGAAAGTCTTCCGATAGCATACGAACCAATGAAGTTTGATGCTCCACTATTCATTCTTTATTCCTCAGGAACTACAGGTCCTCCAAAATGTATTGTGCACAGTGTTGGGGGAACCCTGATTCAACACCTAAAGGAACATTTACTCCATGTAGACATCCATCCTGGAGACCGTCTGTTTTTTTACACGACTTGCGGTTGGATGATGTGGAATTGGCTGGTTTCCGGTTTAGCATCCGGTGCAAGACTCATCCTTTATGACGGCTCTCCACTTTATCCCAATGCTGATTCATTATTTGATTTAATTGATGAGTTTAAAATTAATTTCTTTGGCGTTTCAGCTAAATATCTTAACGTCATCCAGAAACGCGGCGTTATTCCTAAAAAAACTCATGACCTTTCATCGCTTAGTACGATTTTATCTACCGGTTCACCGTTAGCTGCCGAAGGGTTCGATTTTGTCTACAACTCAATCAAATCAGATATATGCCTATCTTCAATTTCCGGCGGTACGGATATAATTTCCTGTTTTGTTCTCGGCTCTCCTATCCTTCCGGTACGCCGAGGAGAGATCCAATGTCGTGGTTTAGGAATGGATGTCGATGTTTTTGACGAAAACGGACACTCATTGAAAAATAAAAAAGGTGAACTGGTTTGCAAAAAACCGTTTCCTTCTATGCCCATTAGTTTTTGGGATGACTTCGAGCAAAACCAATATCGTGCAGCCTATTTTGAAAAATACGCGGGGGTCTGGTGGCACGGTGATTATGTGGCACTAATGGAAAGCGGTGGCATGATTATTTATGGCCGTTCTGATACGATATTAAACCCTGGAGGAGTCAGAATAGGAACAGCTGAAATCTATCGCCAAGTAGAACAGATGGGTGAAATTCTGGAAAGTCTAGTGGTTGGACAAGAAATTGAAGAGGATTGTAGAATTATTTTATTTGTAATTCTACGCAATGATATGGTGTTGTCCGATAAATTAAAAATAAAAATCAAACAACATATCAGGCACAAGAGCTCTCCCCGTCACGTCCCGGCTGAGATTTTCCAAGTGACCGCTATTCCGCATACCAAAAATGGAAAGATTGCTGAAATGGCTGTGCATAATATTATTCACGGACATCAGGTAAAAAATCAAAGCTCTCTATCCAATCCAGAAGCACTCAAACAGTATCTGCATATCAAAGAATTAATAACGCAAAAAAAATAGACTCTGACAAAAAACTTGCAATTAAAGTTAAGAAACCAAGTATCTGCCCCGTAACAATTAAAAAAAAGTACTCAAGATCATTCTGAAAGGTTCCTTATTTTCTACCCATTTATGCCCAGTAGCCATATAGGGTCCACCCTAAAGTGTCGCCCCTACAATCAAGTGCGGGAAAAATCAGAAAGGGGTTTTCGAAAAAGCAACCAATGCCATAACACATGACTCATATTTCACAGTAATCATAGTTTAGCCAACTGCCTCAGTGGGTTGTCGCTAATGCACGCCTTTGCTCCTCCAAGCCGTCCCAAAATACAGCAACACCGTCCAGCATTTCATTGCTGTGGTCAATAAAGGCGTCTTCATCTATATCCAACGAAAAATAGAGCTCTTCCAGTTCTTCCTGTGTATGCGCGGCATGCTGAGCTTCTAACTGGTCGTGCCAAATAAAAAAACCTAACGGCAGATCCATTGAATTTCGATCGTTAAATCGGCTGAATCCCCGAATCAATTGATTCCAAAATCCAGCCGCAGCCCAATTTTCGATTGCATAACTAGCGGCCTGAGAAACTTGATAATCTTCACCACCATAGAGCCGAATTAATTCATCACAGAAAAATAAAGTAGGCTGCGTTCCGTGTTTAGGTTGTCCTATTTCTGCGAACGATAGATTCAGTTTCTTAGTGATGCTGTATAGCCATTCAAAATGACCTGCAGAAAAATGAAAGACACCTCCCTCTACACTACCGTCCGTTACTCCCAAATAGTCCTTATCATTCGTTGACAATTCTGAGATAAATCGAACACCGAGTTCATTGGCTAGAATTTCTTTAGAGACCCGCATACTATCAAGTGTTTCAGCATGAATCATTTTATTTAATTGGGCAATCAGAAACTGATTAGAGAATACAGAAAACTGAATCAAAAAAGCCTTAATTTGTAACAGATTCTGTTCACCTTCCTCAAACCATGCCGTGTAGGGGTTACCGGTAATGATACGGTGTCCTAATAGTTCTTTATTTATACGGTGTTGAAATTTGATCAACCGTTTAGCTTTATTGACGGAATAGCCCATTTCACCTTCACGCAAAGCAGTCAAAGACGCCATCGTCAACCCTTCAACATGATTCTGTTGTGCAAAATTCACTAACAACTTATTTTGCATGACGCACCTCCTGTTAATATTACTAATTTATTTGACATAACATATACAAGATAAGTTTCTAATACTCCAAGGGGTATTGATAACAAAAAAGTACGCTAATATCTGACGATGAGTCCCTTGCATTACTGGTCTCGATTAAAGCCTTCATTTCGTACTCACAATTATCAAATACAGTCAGATCAAAAGCTCATTCAATTACAATATATTCATGAGATTCAAGTTGTAATAAATTCCCATCTATCACCTGCATTCTGTTTTCTGATCAGAAACCAAGGATCCGACATTACTTACGTCAAGTCAGTATGGACTTCCGATAGTTTAAAGAGTAACCAAGAGGTAAATCCACAAACTTGACTCATATCTCACCCTAATGAGGGGGTGAAACTTAACAAGATTGCTTAGGTCTATTAAGCTAAGAACCAAACGAATCAGAATCCCATTAATGATACTGAGGAAATACAATGGAGAAAGCATCAAATACAGGGGTTACAGATGGTTTCGAATTCGTTGAATATACCGCTGCCGACACTCATAAGTTAGCTAGTTTATTTAACCAAATGGGTTTTTCTGCAATCGCAAAACACCGTTCAAAAGATGTTATTCTTTATCGTCAAGGTCATATCAATTTTATAATCAATCATGAACCAGATAGTTTCGCACAGGCTTTTGCAAAAGTGCATGGACCTTCCATTTGTGCGTTCGCAATCCGAGTCGATAACGCAGCGTATTGTTTCGATCAAGTTGTCAAATTAGGTGCCCAACCCTATCACGGTATCACCGGTCCGATGGAACTCAATATTCCGGCAATCCGGGGTATTGGCCGTAGCCTCATTTATCTCGTAGATCGTTATGGTAATGATCACTCCATTTATGATGTCGATTTTATACCGTTAGCAGATTCAGACTTAAGAACTGAAGACATTGGGTTAACCGTTATCGATCACTTAACTCATAACGTTTACCACGGACGCATGAACAAGTGGGCAGATTTCTATCAGCGCTTATTCAAATTTCGTCAAATCCGCTATTTTGATATTCATGGTAAAATCACTGGCTTAAAATCCCGTGCCATGACCAGTCCCTGCGGTAAAATACGCATTCCAATTAATGAGCCGACAGATTCTAAATCACAAATTCAAGAGTATCTTGCTGCCTACCATGGTGAGGGAATTCAACATATTGCTCTTGCAACAAAAGACATCTACGCTACCGTTGAATCACTCCGTCAAAATGGCATTCAGTTTATGGATGTTCCAGAAACTTATTATGATGCCCTCGATAAAAGGATTCCTGGTCATCAGGAGTCATTAGATCGATTACGTCAGGATAGAATTCTAATTGATGGCACCCCCAACTGTGCAGGGGGTTTATTGTTACAAATTTTCACTAATACGGTCATTGGGCCTATTTTTTTTGAAATCATTCAGCGTAAAGGCAATGAAGGTTTTGGTGAAGGTAATTTTCAGGCACTATTCGAGGCAATCGAACGCGATCAATTCAAAAGAGGTGTCATCTAATGCCATGGATTACTATTCCGAAAGTCGAAGGTACGGCATCAAGACAGGCACATACCGATCTCCCTGCAGACACCTACGAACGGGAACTCGGTAAAGAAGGCTTTTTCGGACCCGCTAGCCAGATGCACCACCAACATCCACCCACGGGTTGGCTATCAATCGAAGGAGCATTACGCCCCCATGCTTTTGATACTCAAAAAGTCGCTCATTCACAAGATTGTCCTTGGGATTCAGATCTACTTTTTAGTAATCAAAACACACAAATACGTTTTATGGTGCTAGAAAATGATATGAATCACCTTGTGCGAAATGCTGACGGCGATGAATTAATTTTCGTACATCAAGGAAGCGGTGAGTTGTATTGCGATTACGGTCATTTAATTTTTAGCGAAGGCGATTATATTATGCTTCCCCGTGGAACTATGTGGCGTATGCGTATACAAAACCCCGTTAAAGCCTTGTTAGTTGAGGCAACTAATGATAGTTACCAACTTCCAAAAAAAGGACTGGTTAGCCAACAAGCGATTTTTGATTCCGCCATTCTTGATACACCAAAGATTAATGATGCTTTTATTGCGCAACAAAATGAACGCGAATGGCGTGTAATCGTAAAAAGTAGGCATCATCTGAGTACAATTACTTACCCGTTCAACCCATTAGATGCTATTGGATGGCATGGAGAACTGATGCCGGTTCGCTTGAATTGGCGTGATATCAGACCGTTAATGAGTCACCGTTACCATGTCCCACCATCAGCACATACAACATTTATATCCAGTCGTTTTGTCATCTGTACATTTGTTCCACGTCCTTTTGAAACCGATCCAAATACATTGAATGTTCCATTCTTTCACAGTAATGACGATTATGATGAAATGATTTTTTATCATGCGGGTCAATTTTTTTCTAGGGATTATATATACCCGGGCATGGTCACGCTACACCCTAGTGGTATCCCTCATGGCCCGCATCCCAAAGCACTACAAAATGCTGACCAGATGCGCGGGCGTTTAACCAATGAAGTAGCAGTGATGATTGATACTCGCAATGCCTTAGATATTTCTCAACAGGCCAAAGATATTGAGTGGCCTGATTATGTGAATTCCTGGAAATGAAGCTAGCCACACTTCAATCATCCGGACGCGATGGTAATCTGGTTGTCGTTAATCGTCAACTCACTAAAGCCAAGCTTGTTACCAATATTGCATTAACCTTACAATCTGCTTTGGATAATTGGGCTGATATTGAGCCCCAACTTCAGCAGGTTTATCATGCGCTCAACGAAAGGAAAGATGATGCCATTACTTTCGATCCACGCCAAACGAGCGCGCCATTACCACGAGCCTATCAATGGTTGGACGGTAGCGCCTATTTAAGCCACGTCAAACGAGTACGAAAATCACGCGGTGCAGATTTTCCAGATTACCTGTTCGACGATCCCTTAATGTATCAAGGCATATCAAGCCTCATGTTAGGTCCACATGCCCCTATTGAAGCTGTTAGCGAAGACTGGGGCATCGATTTTGAAGCCGAAATCGGCGTGATTACGGATGATGTTGTGGCCGGCGTTTCAGTCAATGATGCTGCATCTCATATTAAACTCATTCTATTGATTAACGATATTTCCTTACGAAACCTAATTCCTGCTGAACTGGCCAAAGGTTTTGGTTTTTTACAGGGTAAACCTGCCTGTGCTTTTTCACCGGTCGCTGTAACTCCGGACGAACTGGGCGTTTCTTGGGTAAATTCTAAACTGCATTTACCATTGACTGTTCACTGGAATGAGCATTTGTTTGGACAAGCAAACGCGGGTGTTGATATGCAATTTAATTTTGCTCAACTCATTACTCATGCAGCCAAAACCAGAAATTTAATGGCCGGCACCGTCATTGGCTCCGGTACCGTCAGCAATAATGATTTGACCAAAGGCTTTTCCTGTATCATTGAAAAAAGAGTCGTTGAAATCATAGGAACGGGGACACCCATCACCGAATTTATGCGTTTTGGTGATAAAGTGCAGATCGAAATGCTTAATAATAACGGCCTGTCATTATTCGGTGCTATTAAGCAGGAAGTCCAACCATGTCGATAGTTCTGTACAGTTATTTCAGAAGTTCTGCCGCCTATCGAGTCCGCATTGCCTTGAACCTAAAAAATATTGAATATGAACTATACCCTGTACATCTACTTAAAAATGGTGGTGAACAATACAGAGA
>MPSY01000053.1 GCA_001901525.1 Methylococcales bacterium OPU3_GD_OMZ
CTAGAACCGAGTTATCGGATGCCTACACCATACGGGGATGTCGGTATTTATGGTCGGTATTCTTATCTTGACTATTACACGGGTACTGCTGCTAATGAGTACGACGTTTGGGAGGGCGGCTTAAACTGGTGGATCGATAAAAACGTAGTCGTAAAAGCCGACTGGCAACATCAAAATAAGCGTAATGGAGTAGGCGATAAGAATGGTTTTAATTTAGGACTTGGTTATCAATTCTACTAACACTTAACTATTATTAATCACAAACAATCCCAGAACATTATGCTAAAAATAATCTCATTACTCGGTTTGGTCGCGTTTATTCTGACAGGCTGTGCTACGCAGGCACCTAAAACCCCGGTACACACGACCATTAGTCCTGATCAGCACTGGGTGACCAGTTCTACTCACACCTACCATCAGGGCCTTGGCTATTTTGATGCTTACTTAATCGCCGACGTCAGCCGGCCTGACAGCCCGAAATACCAGCTGAAAATATTAGAATATCAAAGTTACTGGCGTTTTCTTGATAGCGCCTTTGACGCTCAAGGCAAGCGCCTGCGCTTTACCCGCAAAGACAATGATCGCGGCGAACAATTAATGTTCACCCTCAACCGTTCAATACTGGAACAATCCCATCAAGGGCTGAAGATTAATACCTTTGGAAAACGGGGTAAGAAATTATTTATGCTTCCCGGTGCCCATGTGGTCGATTTCTTAAAAACCATTGATCAGTTCAACAAAAACCGCTCCGGACTCAACTAAACCCCGGATGATACGCATTGTGATATCAACAACCGTTACGGATCAGGCATGAAAAGTCTTAAACTATTTTTAGTCGCCGCCTTACTCTGGACACCGCTGCTATCTGCAGAACAGTACCTGTCCGAAGCCTCTTTTGTAGCCAGCGCTTTTAAGACCCCACCCAGACCTAAGTCGTTTTGGCTGACGCCGACCATAAAACCCATTGTCCAACAGCTCTTACAACACCCTCCGGCCTTTCTTCGAACCCGTTACTGGCAAGAACAACAACGTACGGTCTGGATATTAGAAGAAGTGGGTAAAAACGAGCCGATAACCGTGGGGGTTATTATCGACAACCACCACATTGTCCAACTTCAAGTTCTGGCATTTCGAGAAAGCCGCGGCTGGGAAGTTAAGCACAGCTTTTTTACTGACCAGTTCATAACCTCAACACTGTCCACTGAACAAACCCTCAGTCAATCGATTGACGGTATTTCCGGCGCCACCCTGTCCGTTAATGCCTTAACTAAAATCGCCCAACTCGCTCTTTTTTTTGATCAAACGATTAGCAAATGAAAAACGCTCGAAAATCGCCGTGGCGACTGCTCTATAAACTCCATCGCTATCTGGGGCTAGCTGTCAGTATGATTTTAATTCTGTTGGCCATTACCGGTATTGCCCTAAATCACACCGATGACTGGCAACTCAACAGCCGCTATATTAAATCGCCCACCCTGCTGAATTGGTATGGGGTTAATCGACCCAGTGCTATTCGCAGTTATCAAGCAGGACCGCATTGGATCAGTCAACTGGATCAACAGAGCTACTTTAACACTCAGGCTTTAATCACTAACAACCAATTACTGGTCGGCGCGATCAGCACCGAACGCTTCATTGTTTTAGCTTTTGAAAAACAATTATTACTGATTTCTGACAACGGCACCGTTATTGAAAAAATACCGTTAGAAGCGCCTATTGATTCGATCGGGGTCACGGGACAAGACACGGTTTTTATTCGCCTAGACACCCAGATCAAAGTCAGCCATGACGGATTACTTTCGTGGCAAAGCGCCCTAGATTCCGGTATTCAATGGAGTGAAGAAACCGCACTGACTGAACCGTTAAGCGACCAAATCCAACAAACACACCAACAACACATTATCCCCTATGAACGCTTCTTACTCGACCTGCATAGCGGACGACTCTTTGGTGAAGTCGGTGTTTTTATCGTTGACCTGAGCGGTATTCTACTCATAGTATTAACCCTTTCCGGGTGTTGGATCTGGCTCAGACACCGATTAAAATCACGATTTCATAACAAAAGGCTACGCTAAATGATCAACTGCCCTCCTGTTGTCTTAAGTTTTTCAGGCCACGATCCTTCCGGGGGCGCGGGTATACAGGCCGATATTGAAACGCTGTCGAGCCACCAATGTCATAGCGCCAGTGTTATCACCGCACTCACCGAGCAAGACTCCACTAATGTTTACCGTATTCACCCGCAACAACCAGATGCTATCATTCAACAAGCGAACCGTATTTTTAATGACATGCCGGTCAAGGCGATTAAAATAGGCCTGATTGGCCATGCCGACATCGCCTGTAGTCTGGCGCAAATTATTACCGAACACCCTGAAATACCGGTTGTTTTGGACCCTATTTTAGCCGCCGGTGGCGGTACGCCCGTCGCTAATCAAGCCCTGATTCAAGCGATTGTTGAACACCTGTTACCGCTGACCACGGTAGTAACACCCAACAGCGAAGAAGCACGTCAATTAACAACGACTGATGACCTTGATAACTGCGGCAGACAATTACTCCAATCCGGTTGCCAGTATGTACTCATTACCGGTACCCACGAACACACCCGTGATGTAACCCATAACCTGTACCACCAAGGCCGCTGTATTGAGACGCTGTCATGGGACCGGCTACCCCACCACTATCACGGCTCGGGTTGCACACTGGCAACCAGTATTGCTGCCTTATTAGCCCATCAATTAGAGCCGGTAACCGCGATTATTGAAGCACAGCAATACAGTTGGGACAGCCTCGACAACGGCTATAAAATAGGTCAAGGCCAACACCTCCCTAACCGTTTTTTCTGGATGCAACCCGGCACATGAAGTTCCCAACAAGCGGTGTGTATGCCATCACCCAAACTGACGGTAAACAGGACGATACCATTGTATCCGATACCTTAGCCGCTCTTAAAGGCGGCGCAACCGTGATTCAATACCGTCATAAAAACCCACGCGATAGCTCTACCCTGCTCGCCCAAAAAATTCATCACCATTGTCAGAGGTTTAAGGTGCCGCTGCTTATCAATGACAATATTGAATTAGCACACGCGATCGGTGCCGAGGGCGTTCATCTAGGCCAAAACGACGCCAGCGTCGAAAAAGCCCAAACCGTACTCGGCCCCGATGCCATTATCGGCGTCTCGTGTTATGACTCTTTAGACTTAGCACTGAAGGCACAAAAGCAGCAAGCCAGTTATGTTGCCTTTGGTCGTTTTTTTTGCTCTGAAACCAAGCCCAAAGCACCACCCGCACAACTTTCCACACTCACCCAAGCCGCCCAGCAACTCGCCCTTCCCATTGTAGCGATTGGCGGTATTTTACCCAGCAACGGTCAACTGCTACTGAATGCCGGCGCGGATGTACTCGCCGTCATTGGTGGTATTTTTGACCATGACCCGCTGACAGCGACCCAACGCTATTGCAAACTCTTTACCCCCGCCGACCGGATCCCCGGATGAAAATCATCGCGCTACTGGCCACTTTACTCCTTGCGGGTTGCATACCCCCTGCCGAATTCGAACAAAAACTGACTGGGCAGCAATTAGCCTTTGACCGAAAAAAAGGCAATTGTTTAGCTTGCCACCGCATTGCTGACGGTCAATCGCCCGGTAATATTGGCCCCCCTCTGAGCAATCTACAGCAACGTTTTAACAACAAGGAAGACCTCGCGAGCTTCATAGAAGATCCCACGACCGTTAATCCTGCGACCAGTATGCCGCCTTTTGGCAGGAATAATATTCTGACCCGACAAGAAATAAAATCGATCGCCAACTTTCTGTGGACACTACCGGCAACTCAAACCATAATCCCTTAGGATAGACGTTAAAAAAAATTCATAATTTTGACTCGGTTAATGATTAAACCCTTATGACACAAACACGGCGCCAATTTATAAAAAAATCCTTATCGTTAGGTGGGGCTCTTTTAGGCTCATCCTTAGGGATGTTAAAACCCTTGCTGGCCCAAAGCGAAACCATCTGGCCCATCAGCAAGTTTGCTCATTTAACTTACCAAACAGCCCTTAAACGCATCACCGGTGGACAACCACTGATTGCTTCCACAGACATTACCCTGACCATTCCACGCATTGCCGAGAATGGCGCCCTAGTACCCTTTACCGTCTCTTCGACCCTTGACATGGCTGAAAGTGTTTTTATTCTGGTTAAAAACAATCCAGTTCCACTGATTGCCCGCTTTACCCTGTCACCACAGATCAACACCCAACTCTCCGCACGATTAAAAATGGCTGAAACCAGTGACGTTGTCAGCATTGTCCTGGCTAACGGTCACTATTACTACACCGATAAAACGGTTAAAGTAACCCTTGGCGGATGTGGAGGCTAATATGTCCAGTATTAAAATTCGCACCAAACGCCAAGCGGACACCACTCAAATCCGAACCCTCATTGCCCACCCGATGGAAACAGGATTGAATACCGACAGCAAAACCCAAAAAAACATTGCCGCACATTTCATTCAGCAATTAACGGTACGTCATAATGATACAGTCATTGTAACCACTGACCTGGCCAGCGGAATATCCAGAAATCCTTATTTTTCTTTTGAAATGAAAGGCGGTGAACCCGGCGATAAAATAACCATCCAGTGGACTGATAATCAAGGCAACAGCGATTCCCAAGACACGCTCATCCAATGAAGCAACTGCGCTACGGGTTCCTTTTTCTAAGCAGCCTCATGACTGCACCGATAGCAAGTGCCCCGCTGGATGACCTTTACACCTTACAACAGCATTTTTTTACCCAGTTCCCCACTCTTTCACGACAAGATTTTAGCAATGGCGTCTATGCCCTTGATCCTGATGCCAGACAATCCTGGCTCGCCATTGAACAATTCCCGCCTTATGAAATTGCTATTGATCTGGGTAAACAATTGTTTACCCACCCCTTTAGCAATGGCCAGCACTACGGTGACTGTTTTCCTGACTATCAACAAGGCATGAGTCAACACTACCCGTACTGGGATCTCAAAACCCAGACCGTAATCACCTTAAGTCAGGCGATTAACCGTTGCCGCCAGCAAAACCAAGCGCCGCCACTGCCACCCACATCCCAGTCCTTAATTAACTTAACGGCCTATTTAACCTTTCTGTCAAGAGATAAGCCGATCACCATTACCGTGCCCCCTGAACCCGGTGCCAGAGCGGCGTATCAACACGGAAAAAAGTACTATCACCAACGGCGGGGACAACTTAATTTTTCCTGTGCCAGCTGCCATGTTCAAAATGCCGGCAAGCGCCTGCGCACTGAAACCTTAAGTCCTTTGCTTGGGCAAACCAGCAACTGGCCAACATACCGGTTAAAATGGGGTCGGGTGGGGACTTTACACCAGCGTTTTATTGGCTGCCATCAACAAATCAGAGCCCAGGCGGCCGCCCCTCAAAGTGAGATCTTTCGTAATCTGGAGTATTATATGAGCTATATCAGTAACGGCCTTCCCGTTAACGGACCCAGCATACGAAAATGATTAAAAGCCAAACGAACTGCTCAGACCTCAATGAACCCGATTTAATTACTGTCACCACGGCACTTCAGAAAATATTGGCGCAAATTAAGCCATTGCAACAATACCAGCGAATCGGTCTGGATCACGCCTGCGGTCGTACCTTGTACCACGCAGTGATTGCCCCGTTCAACGTGCCGCCCCATAGAAATTCTGCCGTTGATGGCTATGCCATTAACAGCACTGATTTACCCGAGTCTGGCGATACCTCTGAACTGGTTATTGCCGGGGCCGCTTATGCCGGCCAGCCCTTCACCGGGGCCCTTGCACCCGGTGAGTGTCTTCGTATCATGACCGGTGCACCAGTACCTGAACCACTTAACGTGGTCATTATGCAAGAACAGGTCGAACGTTTTAACAACACCATAACCCTTGATCACACCCACAGGCGCCATCAAAATATCAGGCAAGCCGGTGAAGACATCGTCCAAGGGTGCCCGGTATTACTCGCTGGAAAATTACTGACTCCCGCTGACATCGGCTTATTAGCATCGCTTGGCTTAACAGAGATAGACGTCACCCGAAAACTCCGCATCGCCATTGCCTCAACCGGCGACGAACTGCATAGTTTGGGAAGTGAATTAGCCCCCGGTGGTATTTATGACAGCAATTGCCATACCCTCAAAGCCAGTTTAGAACGCCCGGATATCACGGTCGTCAACTTAGGTATCTTGGATGATAATCCTGCATCATTACAACGCTGTTTTGAAGAAACCGCCACACACTGCGACCTGATCATTTCAACCGGCGGCGTTTCTGTCGGCGATGCTGACCATACCCGTACCGCCTTACGCGCCTTAGGTAGCATTGAATTTTGGAAAGTCGCGATCAAACCCGGGCGCCCACTTGCTTTTGGCTGCCTCAATAAAACACCTTTTTTTGGCCTGCCCGGTAATCCGGTTGCCGTACTGGTTACTTTATATCAATTCGTTTTGCCCGCAATTGATAAAATGCTCGGCATAACCGACCGCCCGGTTTGCCCGGCATTTACCGCACTATCAACCGAAGCCATTCGCAAACGCCCCGGACGCACAGAAATTCAACGCGGCATTATCTCCCAAACGACAACCGGCCACTGGCACGTTAAAACAACGGGACAACAAGGCTCTGGCATTTTGCGTTCGATGAGTCTCGCCAATGCTTTTATTATTCTTGAGCATGACCGTGGCCCGGTCAAAAAAGGAGATCCGGTGACGGTTCAACCCTTTGCCGGTTTACTGTAAAAAACCTATTGCTTAATACCAACGCCTTTCTTCAACAAATACAAACTAAAAATAATTAGGGCGACAATAAAACTAATGATCATCGTTAAGGCCACGGTAATATCAATATCGGTCACGCCAATAAGCCCATAACGAAAACTATTAACAATGTATAAAATCGGATTGGCTAAGGAAATCTTTTGCCAGAGTTCCGGTAACATATCAACCGAATAAAATACCCCGCCCAAATAAGTCAGTGGCGTCAAAATAAAGTTAGGAATAATAGAAATATCATCAAAACTATCGGCAAAAACGGCATTTATAAAACCCGCTAAAGCAAATAAAATCGCCGTTAACAAAAAAACCAAACAAGATAGACCTAAATGATTCACCGAAATGGTGGTAAACAATAATGAAATTCCAATCACTACGGTTCCCACCAGCAGTCCTCGACAAACCCCGCCGCTCACATACCCCGCCAGAATCACCCAATTAGGGACCGGCGACACCAACAGTTCTTCAATATGGCGCTGAAATTTTGTCGAATAAAAAGAGGAAACTACATTCGCATAGGAATGGCTGATCACCGACATCAGAATAATACCCGGAACAATATAATCCATATAACTGGCGCCAGAAATATCCCCAATACGCTGGCCCATCAGGGTCCCAAAAATTAAAAAATACAAGGCCGTAGTAATGGCGGGCGGCAACATGGTCTGTGGCCAGATCCGCATAAAACGACGCACCTCTTTGGTCACAATCGTTAACAGTGCAATACGGTAACGCATCAGACTTACCCTCCCACCAAATCCAGAAACAAACTTTCCAGTCGATTCGATTTGTTTTTCATACTCGTCACCGAAATTCCCTGTCGGGTTAATTCCAAAAACAACTGATTAAAACCTTTCTCACCCGGAATACCCACTTGCAACGTTTGGCTGTCAAGTTGCACAATGTCATAGCCCTCAACGACCGGCGGCTGAGCAAGCCTATCGGCTAAATCCAAAATAAAATGATTCACCTTTATTTGCGCTAATAAATCGGACATTTTGGAATGTTTAATAATCGTACCCTTATCAATAATGGCAATATTCCGACACAAACTTTCGGCCTCCTCCAGATAATGCGTAGTCAGAATAATGGTGGTTCCCTGTTCATTCACCTCACGCATTAATTGCCACATAGAACGACGAATTTCAATATCAACCCCGGCGGTGGGCTCATCTAAAATCAACAGTCTGGGGTTGTGTACCAACGCACGAGCGATCATCACACGGCGTTTCATACCCCCGGATAATCGTCTGGAAACGGTATGCCGTTGATCCCATAAATGCATTTGTTTCAAACACTTTTCAGCGCGTACCAAGGCCTCTTTATAAGCAATGCCATAATACCCGGCCTGATTCAAAACAATATTTTGTACCGTTTCAAACTGATTAAAATTAATTTCTTGCGGTACCATACCAATGCATTGTTTGACCTTTTCGGAATGGCGCACCAGATCATGACCAAAAACACGCACCGTACCGGCCGATAAATTAATCAACGAACAAATAATACCAATGGCTGTCGACTTACCGGCACCATTCGGCCCGAGTAAAGCAAAGAAATCACCGTCTTCAACCTCTAAATCAATACCGTGCAGAGCGGTAAAGCCATTACCATAGGTCTTGGTTAAATTACGAATGGATAACGCTTTCATATAACAATCCGATTGAAGCTAAAAAATTCTGGCGCTATCTGCTGATAACCCCGTTAAAATCACCTGACACAGGCTACCTTAGGCACACTGAAGTGGCCTTTCTCTCATTAAAACAGACAGAATCAGCCCTTTAAATTGGCTAAGGAACGAGAGCTAATGTGAGACGATACTTGACAACATTGTTAATTTAACTCGATAATTTTACCAGAATCTTACAAAAACCGTTTCAGTAATCAATAGGACATAAAAACTGTGCCTCAAAAACCCCCTGAATTTGTTGCTGCTGTTGACTTAGGTTCAAACAGCTTTCATATGCTGGTCTGTAGCCTGACCGACGACAAATTACAAACGATTGACCGCCTTAAAGAAATGGTACGCCTCGCCTCAGGTTTAGATAAACATAAGTACCTCGATGAAGAAACCCAACAACGGGCACTCAATTGTCTTGAGCGTTTTGGCCAACGCATCGGACAATTCCCTGCCAGTAGCGTGCAAATTGTCGGCACCAACACACTCAGAACCGCCAGCAATGCGCAACAATTCATTGCCAAGGCCGAGCAAGCACTCGGTCATCCCATCCATGTTATTTCCGGAACAGAAGAAGCCCGCCTAATTTATCAGGGCGTCGCTCACAGCCTTGAGACCAATGCCAAAAGACGCTTTGTCATGGATATTGGCGGCGGCAGTACCGAATATATTATTGGTACCGGTAAAAAATCCCAGCGCAAAGAAAGTGTGCCGATTGGCTGCGTTTCGATGAGCCAGAAATTTTTTAAACATGGCAAAATCACTCAAAAATCATTTTATCAGGCTATTTTGCATGCCGAACAATTACTCGAACCCTATCAACGTGATTTTCACTTTAGCCATTGGGACGAAGCCATTGGCGCTTCTGGGACACTGCGTTCTATTAACCAAATATTGATGGAAAATGGCTGGAGTAATAATGGCATCACCTTAGACGGCCTGCAAAAACTAAGTCGCTACCTGATCAAGAAAAAACACTTAGAGCAAATCAATCTTGACGGTCTAGACCCCGAACGCGCAGACATTCTTCCCGGCGGACTGGCAATCATTTACGCCACCTTCATGAGTTTAGGGCTACAGCAAATGACGGTTTCTGAAGGCGCCTTACGAGAAGGCTTGATTGTTGATTTAGTCGGTAGAATCCATAACCACGATATCCGCTCTGATACCATCAAGATTCTGGCTAAGCGTTATCATACCGAGAAAAAACACGCTCACCAGATCAAAGAAACGCTCCGATCACTGGTATCACAACTCACGCTCCCGCCAGCCATTGAAGCCGACATTGCTTTGCAGTGGCTGAACTGGGCCGCTGACTTACATGAAATCGGCCATGACATTGCCCACAACCAATATCAAAAACACAGCGCCTATATTATTGAGAATGCCGATTTACCCGGTTTCTCACGACAAGACCAACTGCTACTGGGTGCCTTAGTCTTAAGCCATCGCCGCAAACTCTCGTTTAAAACGTTTAACAACTTACCCAGCCCCTGGGATAAAACCATGGTCTATTTATCGATTTTGCTACGCCTCGCCGTAGTCTTGCACCGTAACCGTAACGAGGCCGACCTCCCGCCCTTTAAATGTACCTTAACCGGGCAAACCCTTACGCTCAAATTTCCATCCGACTGGTTAGCACAATATCCATTAACTTTGGCAGACCTTAACGACGAGGCTAAACACCTGAGCAATATTGGTTTTCAACTTTCTTTTGACTAACGCTTTTTAATGCTCACCGTTGTCCGGCTCTTTTTTTTCGCACTTGCAACACCGCTACTGATTCTGTTTTTACTCGCGTTTTACGTGACTGACAAACACCCCCGTGTTGAAAACCATTGGCTACTCAGCCCTCAAGATATCAATCGTGCCCGGATGATTCTCAATGGCCAGGCCTCCCCGGACCCACTCGCAACGCTAAAGACCTTGCGCCTTGAAAAAAAAGACCTTAATATCGCCGCTAACCATTTACTCAACCAATATTTTAATGGCGCCGCGCAAGTACATTTAAAAGAAAATCACTTTCGCCTTGAAGGCAGCATTCAACTCCCTTTTAACCACCTTAATCCTTATTTAAACTTCGCCTTTACCTTAAGTAACCAAAACGGTAAGCCGACTATCTCTGAACTGACCCTAGGCCCTTTAACGCTGCCCAATGACCATGCCAATGGTTTTTTGGAAGGATTAATCAACCACAGCGACCTGAACCAATACTATTTATTAGCCGCGCATCACATCCGTACCCTTGCTATTAGCCGTGATGCCTTTACCCTCACCTATTACTGGACGCCTAAAGCCTATGCCGCCGCCCAACAACTGCTCACTCACAGCACCAACCTCGAAGCCCTGGCTTTTTACCAACACCACTTAGTCCAAACCCTTAAGCACCATGACCGGAACTGGCGTTTGTCTTTAGCGACCCTGTTACAGGCACTCTTTAAAGAATCCTTAGACAGAGCACCGGACTTAGACCCTATCAAAGAAAATCAAGCGATTATTATGGTCACCGGACTTTACACCCTGCAGCAAAACCTCGCCGCTTTATTCCCTAAAAATGCAGCCCCCGAAAAAGCCAAGTATCTGTCTGTTTTTATGTATCAACGGGTCGATATGGCCAAACACTTTATCTCCTCGGCGCTGCTCTCAACGGTTAATAATGCCGCCTTTTCACAGCGCTTAGGTCAGCAAAAAGAGTTGCACGACGGCACGGCCGGCAAAGGCTTTAGCTTTATTGATTTAGCGGCTAACCGCGCCGGCATCCGCTTTGCCAAAGCCGCCACCGACTCTGAAAAAAGCGCCCGCCGCATGCAAAAGACCATGGCACAAATCACCAGTTATCAGGCTTTTATGCCCGATGTCAGAGACTTTCCGGAAAACATTAAAGCACCGGCCTTTAAACTAAAATACCATTCCACAACCAGTACCGCCTACCGCCAACAACTGCAACTGATTGATCAAAAAATAGCAGCCTGTGCCATCTACCAAGGCCGCTAATGAACCTTGATCCGCGCATAAAAAAAGGGCGCTCACCGCGCCCTTTTTTACAAGTTTCCTACCGATAAAATATTGAGCCGTTACAGCACCTGCTCTCTACCTCGTGACAAAACGGGTATTCGGTGTTGTCGGCAGACGGTGTGGATTCCGGTGTTCTGGAAATTCACCGGTCAAGGCATTTAAGAAAGCGACAATATCAGCGGTTTCTTCTTTCGATAAGTTTTTATTCAACTGTAATTTAGCCATCACATTAACCGCACGATCTAACGTTCCCACCGCACCGTTGTGAAAATAAGGGGCTGTCAACGCAATATTACGTAAGGTGGGGACCTTCCATAAATTGTTGTCTTCAGATTTTTTAGTCACTTCAGCGCGGCCCTTATCTTTATCGAAATGGTAACGGGCTCTGAGCGCATTGTTTTTAAAAGTTGGGAATTTCATAAAAACCCCGGTGGTACTAAACAACGGCGCAGCATGACAACTGGTACAGCCGGTTTCTGCAAAAGTATTCATCCCTCTGATTTGCTGCTCGGTCATCGCGGTTTTGTCGCCATTCACATATTTGTCATAAGCGCTGTTCGGGGTAATCAAGGTTCTTTCAAAGGCGGCAATGGCTTTAGTGGCATTGTCTTTAGAGATCGAATCAGCACCAAAAGCAGCGTCAAAGGCGCTTTGATAGCCTGGAATGGTTTTTAACCGTGCCACCACTTGCTTCCAGCTTTTCATACCCATTTCGATTGAGTTAGTCACAGGGCCTGCGGCTTGCTCTTCTAAACTAGCGGCGCGGCCATCCCAGAACTGTACCTCATTAAAGGCGGCATTCCACACCGTAGGTGCACTACGCCCGCCGGTTTGACCGTGAACCCCCATAGAAACTCTACGGTTATCGTCACCGCCTAACAAGGTACTGTGACAAGACGAACACGATACCGTTCCGGTGGATGAGAGTCTGGGATCATGGAAAAGCATTTTTCCAAGCTCTATTTTAGCCTCGGTCGTGGGGTTATTCGCCGGGGCGGGTGCGGTTTCCGGCAAGGCCGTCCAACTGGCTGCTGATGCCACACCGGTAACACTCACAAGGGCTATGACTGCCAGCCAAGGTTTAACTGTAAACATAATTGATCTCCTCAAATTTTTATTTTTTCACGCGCCTAAAGTCGCAAAACCCCTTTATTTTTATTGGTTACAGGGCCTTAAGCCTTAGTTTCTCATTTTTACCCTAAGGAATAAAGGGCTTTATGGTGTTCTTTATACCGGTAAAAACGACGCTTTAACCGTTTATATCGTGCAAAACCCGTTGAAAACAGCAAATGCATTGCACCGTGCATTCCAAAATGCATTTTCTCGTACTCAGCGCCATCTTAAGCGCGCATCCAGCTGCCTCTTTTGAGTCATTTAACCCCCCTGTGCACAGGGGCTTTAAGGGCCTCAACCCGCCAAAACCCGCATTTGGCACAGTATCTGCAACGCTCTTAACAAAACTAAAAAATACCTTAAACCAACACAGGAACACTGATGACTCTTAAACAAAACCAAAAAGGCTTTACCCTGATCGAATTAATGATCGTGATCGCTATTATCGGCATTTTAGCGGCGATTGCGATTCCGGCCTACAGCACCTACACCAAAAAAGCGAAATTTACCGAGGTGGTCAGTGCCACCGCCCCGGTAAAATTAGCCATGGATCTGTGTTATCAAAAAGAGGCCGATCTAGCCGATTGTGATACAGAAGCGAAAGTCGGGGCCGATCTTCTTGGCGCTGAGGCAGGTAGTTACGTAGCCGATGTAGCGATAACAGGAACAACTGCTATGATTACCGCCACTGGCAACATCGACGGGGGCAAAACCTACCAATTAACACCAGAAGCTTCAGCTGGATCTTTAACGTGGTCTACTTCTGGTTCAACCTGTATTGCCGCTGGTCTGTGTTAACCCTTTTTTCTATTGAGTAAACCCCCAATGCTTAGCCCCCTTTTTCGGGGGCATTTTTTTTACGCTAGCGTTTTGAGTAAGGCTTTTAACACAAACTCAACACTGCGCGCCCGGACCTCTTCTCGCTCCCCTTTAAACCGGCGTTTGTCAATCTTAACCGCTTGGCCCTTTTGGCCGATGCCGAAAAAAACCGTACCGACTGGTTTTTGAGCCGTCCCGCCCTCTGGCCCGGCAATGCCGGTAATGGCAATGGCCAATTCAGCTTGACTGTGGTCGTGCACACCCTCCACCATGGCGCGGGCGACTTCAAAGCTCACG
>MPSY01000054.1 GCA_001901525.1 Methylococcales bacterium OPU3_GD_OMZ
CTAAAATAGAGCCGGTACGGGTATTGCGTCGAAGATCGACATCATTGCCCACCGCGACAATATTTTGATACATGTCTTTCAGATTACCGGCAATGGTAATCTCTTCAACCGGATATTGAATCACGCCGCCCTCGACCCAAAAGCCGGCCGCCCCACGCGAATAATCGCCGGTGACTTGATTGACCCCCTGACCGATTAATTCCGTCACTAACAAACCGGTATCCATGGTTGCTAATAACCCCTGTTGGTCTTGATCGCCAGGCTCAATGGTTAAATTATGAACACCGCCGGCATTCCCGGTCGACTCCATCCCTAATTTTCTCGCCGAATAACTGCTGAGCACATAACTGGCCAAAATCCCGTCGGTCACAATATCGTGTGCGCTGGCCACAACGCCCTCCCCATCGTAAGCTGAACTCCCTAAGGCTTTCGGCAAAAAAGGCTGCTCATGAATCCGGATAAATTCAGGAAACACCTGAGTCTCTAAAGCATCTAATAAGAATGAGGATTTGCGATATAAACTCCCGCCGCTGATCGCGCCGATAAAATGCCCTAACAAACTGGCTGCCACTTCCGGAGCATAAAGCACCGGACATTGTCGAGAACTTAAGCTTTGAGCGCCTAAACGCCGCACAACCCGTTCTGCCGCCATTGCCCCTACATGTCTTGAAGACTCCAGGTCATTGGCGTTTCGCGCGACGCTATACCAGTAATCACGTTGCATATCATCGCCCTGTTGACCGATGACCGAACAACTGAGTGAATGGCGCGTACTCTCATAACCGTTCAAAAAACCCAGTGAATTACCTAAAACACTAATGCCCTGGTGACTATTAACCGTCGCCCCTTCCGAATTGGTAATGAGAGGGTCTAACTCTCTGGCAACAGTTTCACAATCTAACGCCAAGGTAATCGCTTGATCGGCTGACAATTCCCAAGGATGACAAACATCTAAATCCGGAAACTGTGTCGCCAACCGGTCTGAATCAGGCAGACCTGAAAAACGATCCTCACCTGAAAACCGTGCGATACTGCAAGCGGCTTTGACACCGTCTTTAATTGAATCGTCGGTTAAATCGGTCAAACTGGCCGAGCCTTTTTGCTGGCCAAAAAAAACAGTAATGCCTAAGCCCTGATCACGGTGATGTTCAATTGTTTCAACCGCCCCTAGCCGACAGGTGACCGATAAACCACGTTCAATCGATAACCCGACTTCAGCCGCACTGGCACCTTGATTTTTAGCTTCTTCCAACACGTTGGCGACAATCGTCTCCAAGCGCGCTATTTCTACCTTATTTTGCAAAATAGTACCCTAACTCAAACTGTATTAAAGACTGGTTCCACCCACGGTTAACGAGTCGATCTTAATAGTGGGTTGCCCCACCCCGACCGGAACACTCTGGCCTTCCTTGCCACAGGTACCCACACCGCTATCTAATTCTAAATCATTCCCCACCATCGATACCCGGGTTAGCACATCAGGGCCATTGCCAATCAAGGTGGCTCCTTTAACCGGTCGGGTGATCTCGCCGTTTTCAATCAGATAAGCCTCACTGGCCGAAAAGACAAATTTACCGGAGGTAATATCCACTTGGCCACCGCCAAAATTACTGGCATAAAGTCCCTTATCCACCGACGCTATAATTTCGCCCGGGTCACTGTCTCCGGGTAACATATAGGTGTTGGTCATGCGCGGCATTGGTAAATGCGCATAAGATTCACGCCGCCCGTTACCGGTTGCCTTAACGCCCATGAGCCGCGCATTAAGTTTATCTTGCATATAGCCTTTTAAAATACCGTTCTCAATCAGCACGGTATTTTCAGTCAGGGTGCCTTCATCATCAATCGACAAAGAACCACGACGCCCGCTTAAGGTACCGTCATCCACAATGGTGCATAATTCAGAGGCCACACGCTCACCCAACCGACCACTAAAGGCTGAAGTGCCTTTACGGTTAAAATCACCCTCCAGACCATGACCTATGGCTTCATGCAGTAAGATGCCCGGCCATCCGGGACCCAAAACGACCGTCATTGCACCGGCGGGTGCCTCTGTGGCCTCAAGATTAATAACCGCTTGATGAACGGCTTGACGGCCGTACTCAAGCCCTTTGTCAGCATCCAGGAAATAACCATAATCAGCACGGGCACCGCCACCCATACTACCCTGTTCACGTCGTCCTTTATCTTCAATAATGACCGTGACATTCATTCGGATCAACGGCCGAACATCGCCGGCTAGTTGACCGTCTTGGTCTGCGACCAGAATACTGTCATGCACGCCGATTAAGCTCACAATCACCTGTTCAATACGCTCATCTAACTTACGGGTTTCTCTGTCGACCCGATGTAATAAATCAACCTTTTCCTGATCGGTTATAGAATGCAATGGATTAACCGGTAAATAAAGTGCCGGACTCGCCGCAGCCGATGCTACCTGTACTCGGCGTTGCTGCCCCTGACGGGTAATAGCCTTAACATTATGGGCCGCCTCTAACAGAGCCGGTAACACTAATTGGTCGCTGTAGGCAAATCCTGTTTTCTCACCGGAAATAGCCCGAACACCGGCGCCTTGCTCGCTGTTATGGGTACCTTGCTTAATAATGCCATCTTCCAAGACCCAGGATTCATAACGACTGGATTGAAAATAAATATCGGCCGCATCCACTTGCGCAGCCAACAAACAGCCCATAATTTGATCAATATCATGTTCTAATAAATTTGCCGGCCCCAGAATACTCTCTTTTGCCAACGACAACGCACTAACTGCCATGGCGCTCACCCACATAGAATTTCCGATGCGATAAAACTGGGAAGGACGCACGGGTTTGACTTAACCGTTCTATATCAATATCGGCAATCGCAAAACCTTTACCGGCCTTATGACAATCTAAAATACCGCCCCAAGGATCAATAATCATACTGTGCCCATAGGTTTGCCGACCATTGGTGTGAAAACCGCCCTGATTCGGCGCTACGATATAACACAGATTTTCAATCGCCCGCGCTCGTAGCAAGACTTCCCAGTGTGCCGCACCGGTCTTAGAGGTAAATGCCGATGGCACAAAAATCACTTGGGCCCCTTGACGAACCATACGACGAAAATACTCAGGAAACCGTAAGTCATAACAAATGGAAAAGCCCAATTTCCCAAAAGGACTCTCCGCGACTTGTTCGGTGTCACCGGCTTCAATCGAATTGGATTCACGGTATTCTTCATCCGTCCCCGGAACACTGACGTCAAACAAATGTACCTTATCGTAACGATTGACACGCTCGCCTTGGTCGTTAAAGGTCAAACACGCCGCTCTTATTTTATTATCATCTTCGGCCGCCAAGGGCGCTGTGCCACCGACAAGCCAAACACCGTGTTTTTTTGCCGCCTCAGAAAGAAACTCCTGTATCGGACCGGAGCCATCTACTTCGCGAATATGAACCTTATCAAACTCAGACTCCCCCATGATTGCAAAATTCTCAGGCAATGCGACCACACGAGCACCGTTTTTTGCCGCTTCAGCAATTAATTTATCGGCTTCTAATAAGTTGGCTCCAACGCTTGGACCCGATGCCATCTGAATGGCTGCAAATTTATACATAATGATTATCTTAAATCCTTTAATCTACGACAACGTTTAGTCTTTAGAAGACTATCGTACTTCCTCAGTGAAATTAACCAATTCGGTCCAGAATTTCTGCAATAACCCATCATTCTCATAAACTCTGATCACTTCAGGTTGCAGCCACGGACCTTCAATAAAATATTGCAACTGCGTTAATTCGTCCGGGTGACTCCCGGTAATGCTCTCAACCACCTTACCGGCAATTGTACCAGCAAATGGTATTAACGCTGTGCTTTTAGGCGTTAAGGTAATCACTTGCCGAACATTTTTCTGCGCTAAATCAACCTTACCCACTACTTTTATTTTCGCCGAAACACCGTCAATCACTAAATCTTGCGTTTGTGCCACGCCGCTGAACAAATGAAAACTGCCGTTAACTTGATTAAAAGCCAACCCTTTTCCAAACATATCGCTAAAATCAAGCTCTAGGCGCCGGCGCCATTCCGACAAATCAAAAACTCCTAAAATACGCCCGACACCAGGCTCAATGCCTAATAAACTCCCTTTACCGAGAGAACCCCGAACAAAACCATTCAACTTAGCAATCGTCACCGAAGTCGGCCGACCGTCCCAATTCAAAGTGAAATCAAGATCCGCTGCCCCCCCCAACAATTCATCAGTCATCGCCAATTCGGTCAATAATAAGCCAAAATCATCGCTATTGAGTTGCCCAACCAGACTGCTCTCATTCTCCTCAAAAGACCATCGCCCTTTTAACCTCAATAAGTGATTATCAGAGACTAAACTTAATGTATTAATCTTAAGACGATCAGCCAAGGTCGTCGTTGTGAGCCTAAATTGCCCCAGATCAATACCGCGCCAAAAGAACTGTTCACTGGTTAATTGTAATCGCGGCAATGTCCTGAAATGCGCCGCACCTCCCTCTAATTGTTGATAAAAGTCATTAACTTCTAGAATATCAACGGTCTTCAGGTCTAAATTAATCGTTTCATCAACGGCTAAATTAACCGGCCATCGTAAAGCCCCTTGCGTGTTACCGGCTTTAAAGTCGCCTAACCATAGGCCATCTTGCTGGTTCAATGATAACGCTACAGGAGCGAGTTCACCGTTCTTTAACGTTATTTTACCCACCTCCACGGTGAGTAAGTTAAGTGTATTCCAGCTCAACTCATGGCTCCCTTCCAACCCTTGAGCCACCCTCAACCACCGCTCTAAGTCCAACTGCTCTTTTTTAACTGCAACCACAAAACCCGGCTCTGTAGGTAAATCCGGTATCCCCTCACCGACTATGACATGCGCGGCCGTCAACTGTTGCGTTTGCGCATCAATCAACAGCGCTGCTTTTAATTGTGAACCATAACTCACCTGTGCCTCATACGCAGATGCTTGACCCAATTTAACTAGCGCCTGAAAATCAGCATCCAGCGGTGCCTTTTTATCAGAAAATTGCTCCCGCATCCCGGTTAAATTTGAGAACAATAGCAATTGCGTGGCTCTCTGGGGTTCGTTTGGAATAGCGACAGCCAATTGATAGTCTGAGCCACCCCGAATCAACGACCAGCCTTGATTCGGGAAAAAAGCATCCAAATGATTAATATCGGTATACCCTTTCAAAATAACCCGCGTTTCTTCCGCTAAATTTTTAACCTCGGCTGACACCGGAAAGCCCAAAGCCTCACCTTTAAGGGCTACACCCGAGGTATAAATCCCCTGTTCACTAAATCCTAATTCGCCGTAAATTTTTTGGACCACAAAATTAGCAGATGACAGCGCTAATGATGTCTCGGTCAGCCGCGCCAAGCCCTTAACATGCGCATCAGCCGACAGCACTATCGGAATTTTCATATCAAGAAAGAGATGATTTTCACCCTGCACTGAAAGCCTATCAACCAAGGGCTCAACAATAGACTTCAGGGGGGTTTCGATCAGAAAATCTAACGTTTTTTCTACCTTTCCAACCACTTCTCCTTTCACCCACACATGATCACTTTGCGTTAAAGAAGGAATTAGAAATTGACTATCCAGCACAGCAGAGCCATTCAATAGCCACTGGTCAGCGACACCGTACATCGCATCATTGACAAATAAAATTCTGGCATCAATACCGGTAAACACCGGCCATTGCGGTTCGTATTGTAAACTCAGATCGTTGATATCCAATAACGCTTCTAACACCCCTTCGCCCTTTGAAAAAGGATAGGCTGCTAATGGACCGTGAAATAAAAAATCCGCTTGTTTAAGTTCGCCTGCTAAAAAAGCCTGCTGTAACCAGACGGCCAAGTCGACATCTAAAAGAGCTACGGGTAAATAACCGGCTATTTTAGCAGCCTGAACCGCCTTAATTTGGCTCTGAAAACTCAAAAATGTCTCATCACCTACTTTGGGTACACTCAACTGAAACCGGTTATGAAAAACACCCGGGGCTATGGTTAGGGCAACGTCATCACTGGATAAAATCCAGCGTTTGGCTTTCGAGCGCAAGTCAACGACGCCTGTCAGTGATTGAATTCCTAAGGGTTTTGCAAAAACATTCCGGTCAAAATACCGGACCCCTTGAGAGTCAATATTAATCTGTATGTGCTGCCCGGTCCCTGAAAAATGTGCACTGACATGTTTAAGCCCTGGGTAATTATCAGTCGGTAAAAAACCAACGTCATCAATGCGACCCTTGACACTCATCGTCTCAGAAATGGTGTGATAGTCTAAATTGAGTTCTTGAATAATTCCCGATAACGCCCACTTCTTTAACTGCGGGAGTGAATGAAGCTTCAAAGACCCTAGAAAATCACTGCCCTCACTGAGTTTTGCCAGCGGCATTTGGGTCAACGACAAGCCCACCTGATAGCCACCGATCTGAGTATCTTCAGACCATCTTAGTGACAGATTATTCTCTGGCCATGACTTTGCGCCATTGTCTACTGCCAATTGTCTGAAATCAAGATAAGAAACGCCGGCCGTCTGTCGCCACTGAAACCAACTCGCAACCGATTTCAGATAAGCCTGGTGGTGAATGTTGTCAAAAATATTTAATTGTGAAAGGTCAACGCGTCCGGATAGCCGGGTCAGCACGGATCGTTTAAAATCCCCCCAAACCTCAAGCCCTCCCAAACCCGAGAGAAAAACGCCTTGGCCATCAAGCAATCTAGTGAGATGAGTCAATGTCGAAACATTCACTTGGTCACTCCTGACATAAAAATTTCCGGTCAACTCTTTTGAAGCAAAGCCACTGCCTTGTAGTCGAATCGCTACGATAGCGGTATGACCCAGATTCCTGGGCAAATCAAATTGCATCCGAATTTCATGCTCTGATTGCTGACGATTATTAAGCCATAACTTAATATTTTCAAACCTCAGCACCGGCCCCCCGGTCATCTCATCTTGAAAAACCACCTGACTCTCGAAGACATCAACAGCACCCACCTGTAACAACCACAACGGCTGATCACCTTGGCTATTGAACCCGGTAATTTGAATAGCACCGTGTTGATTCCGGGTAACGGAAATGTCTGCACCCAGCAATTGAACATGACTGGCTGAAATTAAACTCTGAGTCTTAATGAGCGCCCAGCCATCTAACCCTAACCGTACTTGCTTAAAAACAACCGAATTCTGACGACTGTCTGCCGGTACTAATTCCACATCATCGAGAATTAATTCAGGGAACCAGCCTCTGGTTTTAGAACGTAATTGTCCAATGCGAACCGTTACCCCAACCGCCTCACCCATAACGGTTTCCAACGCTGTTTTATATTGTTCTATATTGAAGGTGAATAGTTGTACAACTAAAAAAAAACTCACCAGCACAACGGCTAGCCATCTCAAAACACTGCGCATTTTATTCACAACCGTGTGCCTTTGAATTGTCAAAACAGTCCTCAAAAAACCAACCCTGCCTTCTATGAAAAATTAGCGAGACGACGCACTCACAAAAGACTACAGCAAAACCACATCATATTGTTCTTGTGTATAACTCGATTCGGCTCTGAACTTAACTTGTACACCCAAAAACGACTCTAACTCAGCCAACATATGCGCTTCCTCATCCAATAGCCTGTCAACCACATCATTAGAACCTAAAATCAATAATCGCTGGACATTGTATTGTCTAACTTCACGAAAGATCTCTCTGAAAATTTCCAGACAAATGGTTTCCGCTGTCCTTAAAACACCTCGACCACTGCAAGCACTACAGGGCTCACAAAGAATATGCTCCAGACTTTCACGAGTCCGTTTACGCGTCATTTCAACCAATCCTAACGATGAAACCTCTGAAATCTGCGTTTTCGCATGGTCTTTCCCTAAATTCTTCTCTAAGGCCAAGAGCACCTGATTTCGATGTTCCTCACTCTTCATATCAATAAAATCGATAATGATAATGCCGCCTAAATTCCTCAATCGCAGTTGTCTTGCTATCGCCTGCGTTGCCTCCAAATTTGTTTTAAAAATGGTCTCCTCGAGATTCCGCCCGCCCACATAGCCACCGGTATTAACATCTACCGTAGTCATCGCCTCAGTTTGGTCAAACACCAGATGCCCACCAGACTTCAGACTGACTTTACGATCAAGGGCACGGGTAATTTCATCTTCAATACGATAAATATCAAAAAGCGGCCGATCGCCGCCATAGTGTTCGATGATAGGTAATAATTCAGGTACAAATTCTTGTGCAAACTGAACCAGTTTAATATGGGTCTCGCGAGAATCCACCCGCACACGATCTAGGCCCTCACGGTACAGATCACGCAAGGCACGTACGCTTAAAGGCGAGTCCTGATAGACCAAGGTTTTACTTTTGGCTGTTGTTATTTTAGTTGCAACCGCTCGCCATAATTTATCAAGAAACATCAAGTCCGCTTCTAAAACACTTTTTTCTTCACCTTCAGCTGCCGTTCTTGCAATGAACCCACCGGTTTCATGCTCACTTTGAAAGGCTTCAAGACAGGCTCTTAATCGAACCCGCTCTTCTTCACACTCAATACGTTGTGAAATACCGATATTACTCGCATAAGGCATATAAACCTGATAGCGCGAAGGAATAGAGAGTTCCGCACTCAATCGTGCCCCCTTACTGCCAATAGGATCCTTAATAACCTGAACAACCAGCCGTTTACTCTGGTATAAATAATCCTCAATATTTTCAGTACCCTTAGCATCAAGGTCACGCTGACAAAGGTCACCAATATGTAAAAAACCGGCTTTAGATAAGCCTATATCAACAAAGGCTGCTTGCATGCCCGGCAGAACCCGACAAACCTCACCGATGTAAATATTGCCCAGCAATTCCTGTTGACTCATGCGCTCAATGACAATTTCCTGCAACACTCCGTTTTCAATCACCGCTACACGCGTTTCGGGAGGCGTTACATTAATCAGAATTTCTTCACTCATGCCGTTTTCAACACCTTTACTCCAACGTTTTCTAACAAACTCATGGTTTCAAAAAGCGGTAGCCCTACAATCCCTGAATAACTTCCAGAACAACGTTCAACAAACATTGCCCCCAGTCCTTGAATAGCATAACCGCCAGCCTTATCAACAGGTTCTCCAGTTGCCCAGTAGGCGCTGATCTCCTGCGCCGACAACAGCCGAAAAGTGACCTCTGAAATACTCATCGCCTGCCAATGCTGGCCGTATCGTAAAGAAACGGCTGTCAACACCTGATGAGTCACACCCGACAACGCCTCTAACATTGTTAAGGCATCCACCTGATCTTTAGGCTTGCCCATAATCATACCATCTAAGACTACGCTGGTATCAGCTGATAATACGGGAAGGCGATGATCACTCGACTGCCAGACTTGCTGTGATTTTTTAGCAGCCACCCGACGCACATAATCTACCGGCGACTCAGAAACTAACACACTTTCATCAACCTCAGCGACACGCACCAAATACGCAAGCCCCATCTGCTCCAAGAGTTCACGGCGACGCGGAGAAGCTGACGCTAAAATAATTTCAGCCGTCATTAACGGTGATAAGGGTGATTTCTAGATAGACTCCAAGCGCGATAAATTTGCTCTGCCACAACGATTCGCACTAACGGATGAGGAAAAGTTAAATTAGATAAACACCAAGACTCGTTCGCACTCGCTAAGACCGGTTCGGCCAAACCATCAGGACCGCCCACTAATAACGCAACATTTTTTCCCAAGGTCTGCCATCGATTCAAGGCGGCGGCTAATTCTGGTGTACTCCACGGGCGGCCACTTAAATCCAAGGCGACACGGTGTACCCCGGTTGGTATTTTGGCTGCCATTTTATCGCCTTCCTCTGTGACTAATCGTTCAATACTTGAATTTTTAGAACGTTTACCGGGCGCAACTTCTTTAAGCACCAATTCACATTCACGCGGCATACGCCGCGCATACGCCTGATAACCCTGCGTGACCCATCCCGGCATTTTATTACCCACTGATACTAAAAATATTTGCATAATTCGTGAAAATACACGGTTTCCCTTGCTCCAGCTAAACGCTGTTATTAACTGTTTTTTTACTCGCTCCGTAACAATAAAGAGCGGACCCTATTTTGACTTTTACAGTGCTCTAGGCCCTGACCCTTATGATAAGAGATTCGCACTCTTAATTGATTGATCATCACCGCCTTAGTGTTCAACAATCTTAAAAAAGCACTACCGTTTCACTCGCCCAACAACGGCCTGCCAATTTAATCGTTGCTTACTGGACTTATAAACAGTGGTATTGGTATACATATAAAATAGCGTCGTCATCACCTTCTTATGTTGCAAAATCTTTGGCGCTGCCTTCTCTCGATATTCAGTGACCGCTTTTTCAGCATACTCTTGATATTCAGCGACCGCTTTCTCCGCATATTCTTTTATTTTTGGCGCAATCTCCTGCTGATATTTAGACACATAAGGTTCTATTTTTTCTCGCTGTTTTACTATCTGAGCGACTACATCATCAAGTTCTTTTCTCGTTATTTTCTTCATATCACCCCCTCAATAAACAAACACCGCAAAAAACTTACCACTACATCAAGACTTTCTACACACTAACAATCAAACAATTAACCCGCCTGGCGGTGGTTCTTTTGGGTTCTGTCCATACTGATTGTCACCCGTCTCACTGTCAATTGTAAAAAAATAAATCAAGACCAAACTGCCTAAAATAGGAATTAAAGCCAAAAACATCCACCACCCACTACGCCCGGTATCGTGTAAGCGACGCACGCCCACGGCAATACTCGGTATCAACATCAGTACTGCATAAAACATGCTGAACAGTCCCATCCCTGTTTCTGAATTAAAGTTTCCGGTCAGCGTGTCAACAAAGCCAATAGCAAAACTCAACAAAAAATTACACAAAATGAAATACCAATACTCTTTCCGGCGTGCTCGACCATTAAAAACAGCATATTTCTTTAAAACCGCTATATACCAGCCCATTTAAGTCACCTAATCTCAAATAATCATCCCATCCATAATATAGTTTTTCACTATCAACACCAAGAACTGTTAATTCAAAAACAACCTACTCATTAAACTGGCATTTAAAATCCAACGCAAAATCATCGGTCACAACACCATTTTCTGATAAAAAAACGACACTTCCAAGCATTACAAATATTATCATTAAACACTAAGGAACCATTCAATCAGACTCAGTGTCTTAGTTTCAAAAAATAGAGTTAAAAACATGGACAATACAATCAACAATGCCGCTCCGATTCAAAATGCACAGGCATTTAACATACAAAACCAACAAACCGCTCAGAACCCGCAGAAAACTGCCGCTGACCTTCAAAAACCTCAGGCTGTTCAAGAGAACGTTAAACTTTACGAGCAAAAAACCCTATCTCGTGAGAAATTATCCGAATCTATTCAACAGCTTAATGATCAACTTCAGAAATTTAACCGCGATCTTCAGTTTGTCGCTGATGAGGCTACCGGAAAACGCGTCGTTAAGGTTATAGACAGCAATACAGGCGAGGTAATTCGCCAAATACCGCCCGAAGAAATATTAAGAATTATGCAAAATATAGATAATATGTCAGGCCTTATTTTTAACAATAAGGCGTAAAACCAGACCTCAAACTCTATTACTATCCGTTAGTTCCCGATAGCTTTTACACCACCAAACTGACACACAGCCAACGCTACTCTGATTTTTCTCAATACGCTCATAGAGATGCCTTGTGAAAAATGAAAGAAATTGTGACTTAAATTAAGCACAAAGCCGCATCTTTCTGTACTTTGTGACAATATAATTGTTATATTTGCAACGTAAGACTATTGGCCTAAATATAATTCAAGTGAAAAAATGACTGAAAATTTGAACCAACGCCTGATTGGCGCAACTATCATCACCATTTTACTCGTTACCTTTATTCCTATGTTCTTAGACAATCCCGTTGAAATTCATCGACGATCACTCAATGAGTTAAATGTCCCTGAATTACCGGATGGCGCTTTAGGAACCAGTGTTAAATCGATCGCCTTAACAAAAAAAGGGTTACCCGAAGAAAACATTAGCCCCCCCGCACTAGGCCGCGGTGATAGCTTAAAACGAATAACCTCACCGACACTGCCTAAACACGCCTCTCAACTTACCCACTGGATTATTGAAGCAGGGAATTATGATAGTGAATCCGATGCTATCAAACTCCGGGACCGGTTAAGGCAGAAAAAGTTTACCGCCTACATTGAATTTTCAAAAGATGCCTTTCGCGTTAGAATTGGACCGGAAGTTGATAAGACAAAAGCTGAAAAAACACAAACCTTAATAGAGAATGAAACGCAGTCAATCAGCCTATTAATTCCTGAATAAAAAATCATAACAAAAATGCCCACTAACCCGCGCTGATCATTCCTTTTAACCATTTAGATAATGAATTGATTCATCTCATTATTTTTTAAATGGGTGACAACACAGGATATGACACAAGCGTAAAGAGATATAACAAAGATTTTTTTCAGGTCTGCATACTAGCCATTAACCACTCAATCAGCTTAATTTGCAAAACCTTTATGATTTGAATGGTGCCTCGGGCCTTCCATGGTGCCTCAGTTAGGTCTCAATTAAGACCACGAAATCAACGTTATCAATAGGTTATACCATTACAGCTAAGGGTGTCTAGGGCATATTTGGTTGCCTCAGTGGTTGTCTAGAAAATTCAGCTTGTCCTCAACAGCCCCACGGGGGGTAGATGGCTCATACCGTAATTAATATGCCACCTCATATTTTTCTGTTGGAATATCTCGGGAATTGACTTCAGTACTTGTGGCCTCATGGACTTATTTTAATGATTGCATGGTATTTATAATTTGCTTAGCGCCTAACTCACCGCTACCGCCGGCTTTACGAGCAAGGAATCAGTCTGGAGCGACTCCGGCAGTATGTGGTTCGTTGGTGCTGCTGGCTTTGGGGTGGACTGCAGGGTCGGGTATCGCGTGAGGGAGATGAACAAAAGTATTGGGTGTTGATGCAGTTTAAGTGTAGTAGCTCAAATCTAACAGACACCCGTATAAAAACGGGTAACTGTCAAATCAAGTCTGGACTGCGGCAAAGTACCTTGGTAATAAAATCCGTCAGTTTCATTCTGGTATAATCGCACGACACATTCTATCCCACAGACTTAACGTCAAAAAAGGGTATCATCCATCATGGTGCTATTTCCATGGTGATACGTATTCCTCATACGGTGTACCTTACTGCAACCGGGTGCTGCATGTTCCATGCTGAAAGCACTCACGGATTCCATCAACTAAATCTTTACCAATATGTTTATCAATTTCGTCACGAATCATTTGTCTCATTTCCTCTTCGTCCCACATATCCTCACACAAGTCCTTAACGCCCTCCGAGGCGTCTAATCCGGAGCAATCAATGTCTTCGTGCTCTTGCGCTTGACTGGGTATAGCCAAAACCATCAACAACCCAAAAATAACTCCAGCAACTGTATTTGTTCTCATAATGAACTCCATTTTTATTCAACCATAAAAATTTATCGACAGTTCGTTGCG
>MPSY01000183.1 GCA_001901525.1 Methylococcales bacterium OPU3_GD_OMZ
CACTTTCAATATTACGCATTAACACCTGAGTACTTTTATCATCACAACCCACTAAGTTATCAAAAACGAACATATTATCCATAATACGGCCCATCAGATCTTCATCGGTTTTTTCCATAACGCCCATAATTCCAGCTTCAAGATCAGAATCGGTAAAGTTCATGATTTTCGCTGCGGTAATCACCCCGCCTACACTCGATGACTTAGCGGCAGAATTATTAGCAAACTGGTTTTGCATAATACGCTCTAATTCATCGAGCGCTTCGGGTTGAATAGTTTCTAAGTTAGCCACACGCATGATGACTTCAGCGCGAATGTCTTCCGGCAAAAAACCCAACACATCCGCAGCGGTGGCATATTCTAAAAAGGATAAGATAATAGCAATAATTTGTGGGTGTTCTGCACGGACCATTTCTGATATTGAACGTGAATCCATCCACCGTAGAATATCCATACCACCACTGGCATTTTGCGGCATGATTCGATTTAAAACGCTGTAAGCCTTATCTTCACCCAACGCTTTAACCATCACATTTTCGACATAGTCTGTAGACCCGAAACCTAAGCTGGTTTGATGCTTTATTAAGGTAATAAACTCATCCAGAACCGCCCCAACCGCCTCTTGCGAGACTTCTGAAACCGACATCATCGCTGATCCTAGGTGTTGCACTTCTTTCGGTTCAAGATGGGTTAATATATTAGAAGCCTCCTCTTCTCCTAACAACATCATCAGTATCGCTGTTTTTTGAGTTGAAGAAATAAGTCGTAATTCTTCAGAGAGCGGTAGTTTCCCTTCTAAATCATCGTCGCCTGCATTATCTTCGGCCATTTATAATCCTAAATCTTTTCTGACCCAAGCCCGCATAACATTAGCAACACGGCGTGAATCATCATTAACTAACATTCTGACTAAAGCAACTTTGTCATCATATGAATTAGCGGTATCTAACATATCAGCTGAAATAGCCGATTTTTTAGGTTTCAGTCGTGCTTTCATTTCTTCTAGGGATTCACCGTCTTGTAAAATATTAGGGTCATCGGGTTCTTCACCATTAAGGGCACCCGCGAGTAGATTTTCTTGTTCATGGTCCAGTGCAAACTGATCTTCAAACGCTTTTTTAGCCGCGTCGGGATGAATCATATTGGTAACAATCGGTTTGAAAACCGTTAAAATAAGTAAGATAAAAATAGCGGCAATCACCAATTGACGACCTATCCCCTGGAGTCCAACATCTCGCCACCAAGCGAGTTCTTCGGCAACTAATTGTGGTGTAAATGAAGCTTCCATGACCTTAACCGTATCGCCACGGGTTGCATCAAAGCCAATCGCACCTTTGATTAAGTCTTCAATTTCCGCCACTGATTTATGGCTATTAACGTTAATCACCGAGGCGCCAGACGCTGCTCCTTCCTCACCTGTAGCAGCGTCTTCAGTCGACGCAGGTGGGGCTTTAATTTTCTGATCAATAACCACGGCCACGGCGAGACGGGTGACCACACCGGCAATTTTCTTTTCATGGCGAATGGTCTTATCGACCTCATAGTTTCGGGTGCTGGAGCCAGTGCTTGAACCTGAAGATTCATTACCCGCCCCCCCTTCCGGGGTTAATGGGTTATTAGAAAGAAAGCCTGGCACCCCAGATGCGCCCGGGCTAGAACTACTCTGCCCTGACATCTGTTCGCTTCGCAGGGAAATAGTTTTAGGGTTGAATAACTGGCTGGTACTTTCGATCAGCGTATAGTCGACTTCGGCATTGACTTCGGCATGAATGTTCTCTTCCCCTAAGAAGGTCGAT
>MPSY01000184.1 GCA_001901525.1 Methylococcales bacterium OPU3_GD_OMZ
TAATAATTGTTGCTCCTGATCTTCAGGCAGTACATCTAGTTTCTGGCACTGTAACAATATTTTAATCGCCTTCGGGTATTGTTCATTTTGAATATAAACCGAAGCCTTCAGGCGAAGCACCACCGCTTCTTCATAAGTGCCTTTTTTAATATCTTCAGTTAAACCATTCAGTTGAGTTAGTGCTTCTTGATAGGCTTTATCGACAATCAATAATTCAATCTTTTGCAGATTCTCAAATAAGCGCGGCGAGATCACTGCTTTTTTAGCCGCTAAAGTAGGCTGACCTAAAAAAAAGAACCCCAGCACCAGTAACAATAAAAAACGTTTCATCATTTTCTAAGTTTAAATTCTAAGAGTTGTTCTGCCCGTTGTTCAAAGGCAATACCTTCTATTATTTTCGCTTTAAATTTCCAACGTTTAATCGCAGAAAGTGCTGCGCGGTCAAAGGTGTTTTTCGGCTCAGAGTCGACCACCACCGCATCGGCCACCTTACCTTCTTTGGTAATGGTAAACTGGACTTTTACCCACCCTTCAATACGCCGATTGGCCGCGCGCATCGGGTAGCGCGGGGCAATACGAACCAGTGGAATCACATTGGTACTGATATTTCCAACACCGATCTGAACGCCCTTCATACCCATGTGTGACAACTCCAACGGTAAATCAAGATCCGGCATGTCCATTTTGGGTTGCAGGTTTTTAATCGGGTTCGCTTGCACGTTCATTTTTGGTGGCGGGGGACGTTTATTGGGTTTGGGTTTTTCAGGAATTCTGCGGTCTTTGGTCGTTAAATTAGTCTCTTTTTTGAGCCGAATAAATTCGGTCATCTGAAGGCTGGCTACTTTATTTAACCCCTGTTGATTATTACTGATCATAAACTGCATCAGCCAAAACAAGGCCAGTGAGACCCCTAAGCCTGCGGCAATGATAAAAACAGTGTGCTTCATTAGTTATCAGTAGTGGTAGCAATAGAAGCATTCATAATGCCTGCTAAACGCACCTGGTCCATGACTTTAACTAAGGAATCGGTTTTACTGTCTTTATCGGCAGTGATGATCACCGCACCCAATGGATTTTCAGCATGTAACCGAGCCACGTTAGCGCGAACTGCCCTGACATCAACTTGCCGCTTATCAATCCAGATCGCACCGTTGGGCTTAATGGCAATAATAATATTGCCCTGCTCTTTTCTCTCTGCTGTTTTAGCCGTGGGCCGATTTACATCAATGCCTGACTCTTTAACAAAGGACGTGGTCACAATAAAGAAAATCAACATAATAAAGACAATATCCAACATGGGGGTCATGTCTATATCAGAATTATGCTCACTGGTAGAGCGGTGTTTACGTCGACTCATAATCAATCAATTAGTGAAATTTTAATAAATCTGCCAGATGATGGGTTTCATCATCGGTGCGGTCTTCAATATAACGGCTAAAATACAAGCCAGCGATGGCTACGACCATACCGGCCATCGTCGGGATAGTCGCTTGAGAAACCCCTGAGGCCATCGCCCTTGCATTACCGGTTCCGGTGACAGCCATAATGTCAAAGACATGAATCATCCCGGTAACCGTTCCCAATAACCCCATTAACGGACATAAGGCAATCAGCATTTTAATGATCAAGGTCATTTTAGCCATTTCTAATTTTGCTTCAGAAATCATCGCCACCCGAATAGTTTTAGCGCTCGGTGATGATTTATCGGCTCGGGTATTCCATTCGCCCACCCACTGCTTTTTTAACAAAGGATAACGGCGTTTAAAAAAAACCAACCGTTCTACAATCAAACACCA
>MPSY01000296.1 GCA_001901525.1 Methylococcales bacterium OPU3_GD_OMZ
TTTCAATAATAAAAACAGTTATGATATTTAAAGTCAGGCCCAAAACGCCCGCATGAATACCCCAAGGTTTAGCTGGTATGCCTGCCCCTAATTTATTGGCAACCATCACCCCTACTGCAAAAATGGTACCAACGACCATACCGACATATATTGATTTGGAGCGTATAGAGTGCATATATAAACCAAGGTAAAATGCTGGAGCAATTTGTATAAGCAATTCCAGTTTAATCTCTAACAACCGCCAAATAGTTTGTGGGAGTGCAATGGCCAAATACACTGAAAAAGCCATAATAATCCAAGAAACAATCTTTCCCAGCCTGGTTAGGTATGCCTGACTGGAATCAGGTCGTAGCCGCGCGTAAAAATCTTTTGTAATAATAGAAGACATGGACAAAAGAGCTGAGTCCACGGTAGACATTATTGCTGCGATAGTCGCCGAAAGAAATAATACAATTATTCCTACACCAACTGCCCCACGCATAGATAAATCTTTTAACACAAGCAGGGTGGCCCCCTCACTAGCCTGTCGATCCAATCCAGGAAACAAGGCCAGCGCAGTCAACCCAACCACCACCATAAACAATGTGGTAACCAACGGCA
>MPSY01000185.1 GCA_001901525.1 Methylococcales bacterium OPU3_GD_OMZ
TAATGTTCCTTCATCTTTTGACCACTAAGCGCCAAACATACAAGCATAATGGACAGCTACTGCATCACGTACATCCCCATCCTTATCACCCGCCAATTTCTCCAGTAGTGAAACCGGTGTGTTGGGGTTTCGGGCGATACACCTGCGCACCTGCTTATCTACATCATCTGCTAACTTCTCCAGTATGGGCACTGGTGTGTTGGGGTTTTTGGCTACTTCATCGCGCACAAACTGATCCTTATCACCCGATAACTTCTCCAGTAGTAGCACCGATGTGTTGGGGTTTCTGGCGACATACCTGCGCACTTGCTTATTTTCATCACCTACTAACTTCTCAAGTGCAGAAGCAAGTGTGCTGGGGTTTTGGGCTACCTCTTTGCGCACCCCCTCTACCTTATCACCCGCTAACGACTCTAGTTCTAACGGATCACTGCTATTTTCTGCTAGTCTATGGCGGTAATATTTATTCGGCCGATTCATAACCGTAGTTTGATATTGACGGTACATGCTCCCTCCATTTTATTATTCACACAATTAACCTCTTTGTCTTTAATAGACATAAAGGTTCAACAGAAATTCACTTTTAACCCTAAAGTTATAAATAAGCCTTAAAAAACGATATTACAGGGAACTTTTTAAGCTACGATCCGCCTTTTGACACTGAAAAGGATTTTAATGGGTGCTCAACAAACGAATCGACAACTAGATGCCCTATTGATCGTACGAGTACAAGCCAGTGATAAGGCTGCCTTTGACACACTGGTGATGAAATACCAGAACCGTGTTGTTTAATTACCGAATCGTTTTGTCAAAGATCCAAGTGAGGTTCAGGATGTGGGGGAAGAAGCTTTTATCAGAGCTTATCGTGCTTTAGGTCAGTTTAGGGGGGTGTGGCTCCTCCATTGTTAATTCGATTGCAATCTTCATGTGTTGCCATTCTTCCCCCCGGAAATAGTGGCGTATCCTTCTTGTCCTGAAAAGTGTTGACACATCACAACACCACAAGGAAATGCACACAGTCTGAAGCAGACCAAAACGAGTTGGAAGTACTGCGGGATGAACTTTCTCGGATGCACAAGGAACTGTCGGACAGACAGAATGTCTGCAAGTGAGCAGAGGTCTGAATTAGTGTGCGTGAGAATATCTCATAACCATTTGTTTTCCTCCATGGTGTAGAAGTGAGAATCTTTTTGATAGATATGCACTCGAGGAGACGTATTTGATATGTTTGTTCACCACTCCATTTTGAGTACGCCCCCTCGGTTTCAATTACCTCAGTTCAGCAACTGATTAACAGATGCTTTGCTCAACTCATATTCAACCGTCAACTTTCAAATTAACACTCTCGTAGAACGTTATTCCTGTGGTAACTACTCTAGATTTAGAATATTTTCTTGTAGAGTTTTTTTAAGTTGGTTAAGAATCAGTAGCCCAACCATTAGGCAGATGGTCTTGTGGGGGGCGCCGAGGTCTTGCGTGTAATATTTTGCAAAGGGCTGATCAAAATCAGTCCACGGAATAAGCGGCAATAATTTTATCAAAGGATCCTGTATATTCAGTTGTAACAATAAGTCAGTGCCGAAAAGGTTGGCTTGATAACCTACCGGGAGTTGTGCTTGCATTGATTCACCATTTCGACCAGAAAGTGTACGGTTCCAATCTATTTCTTGGTTGATGGTGAGTGACTGAAGTTGCTCCTCTCTGATGGTTATCAGTGCCTTAACGGTTTTTCAGGGCTGACTAATTATAACGTTCATGATCAACTTGCAATAACCGGGCATTAAAGTGAAAA
>MPSY01000297.1 GCA_001901525.1 Methylococcales bacterium OPU3_GD_OMZ
GGCGTTTTACCAGACGGTGCGAGTAAGTAATCGGGGCGGGCATTAACACATCGGTTTCATTGCTGGCATAGCCAAACATTAAACCTTGGTCGCCAGCACCTTGTTCATGATCGTCGCTATCATCAACACCCATGGCAATATCAGGGGATTGTTTACCAATTGCATTCAGTACGGCACAGGTATTACCATCAAAACCGCATTCCGGATTATCATAGCCAATCGCTTTAACCGTTTCTCGAACCACAGCTTCGGTATCGATCACCGCATGGGTGGTAATTTCACCGGCCAGAATAACCATCCCGGTTTTAACCATCGTCTCACAAGCAACCCGAGAGGTCGGGTCTTGTTCTAAAACCGCATCTAAAATAGCATCGGATACGGCATCAGCTAACTTGTCAGGGTGACCTGCTGAAACGGATTCTGAGGTGAAAATAAAATTATTACTCATTAAGTATTACTCCAAAGGCTTTTAAGGCTTTTAAGGCTTTTAAGGCTTTTAAGGCTTTTAAGGCTTTTAAGGCTTTTCAAATTATGGTGGGCCCTGTAGGACTCGAACCTACGACCTGCCGATTATGAGTCGGATGCT
>MPSY01000298.1 GCA_001901525.1 Methylococcales bacterium OPU3_GD_OMZ
TAGCTTGAATGGAATGCTCTCTGACGTAGACCGGACCTTTCATCAACCCATATTGGCGTGTCTGTGAAAAAGATTTGATGGTATCAAACAAGTGCTTCAGGTAAGCATTATCGACAGCAGGCATCTGGTTGATATTATCCACTAATTGTAATACCGTTCGTGTACCTGTCCGATACGGCATATACCCATACCCATCAACCACATTATTTTCATTATTCGAACCAAACAACCCCGAAAATTGCCCATAAAATAATTGCAACAATCGACCCTCATGCTCTTTAACTTGATCAACAGTATTGGTTATTTTTTCTTTTAGAGCATCATTTTTCTGGATCTCAGTAACCGCACCTTGTTTATCGGTAACCGCAGAGAATGATTCTTCAGGCTGAATCAACGAACGATATAAAACTGATTGACCAAAAGTAGTGGTCGCATAATTAACCGTATCAAATAATTCATCTATTTCTAAAGTTTCAAAAGTCGACGCATCAATAACGCCTTTACCAACGTCGCCTGATTTAACACAACGTATTTTAGCGGGTTGATCTCCCCAAGATGCCATAACCGTTTTTT
>MPSY01000186.1 GCA_001901525.1 Methylococcales bacterium OPU3_GD_OMZ
AACTCTCTTCAGTTCAAGCTGAAGTGTCAGATTAAATCGGAACTAATACATTTTATCACTGTTAACACCAAGCGACTTTGTCGTACTTTAATTACCAAGCGATTCTGTCGCACTCGTAAATTACCAAGGGAAATTGACGGATCTATTTAATCAGTGTTTCTTGTTTGTTTTTAAACAAATGAGGAATGCAGAGGATGATTATTATGGATTCTCAAGCTCAACTCACCGTCGATATCATTACTAAAGTAGCTGAACGTAAAATCACCATCGCTAATGCTGCTAAGTTGCTCAATAAATCGAGAAGAACTATTGAACGTTACCTTCAGAAATACCATAAGATCGGTATTCAATTCGTTGTTCATCGCAATACTGGCAAGGCTCCCACAAATAAAACACCTGATAGTTTAAAGCGACAAGTTCAAGCGTTAATTAAAGATAAATACTTCGATGTGAATTTATTGCACTTAGCGGAATTGCTTAAGGCAAATGAGAATATTGTGGTTAAGCGGGAAACACTTAGGTTTTGGGCGCATGACATTCACCATGTTAAACGCGCTAAACGTCGACGTGTAAAAGCCCGTAAAAGACGTGAACGTTTGGAGTCACCAGGGTTATTGTTGCAAATGGACGGCAGTCCTCATCGCTGGTTTGGTGACCAAACTTCCTGTTTAATTGCTATCATTGATGATGCAACGAGTGAAATTCACGCCGAGTTTTTTAAATCAGAAACTACTGCTGGTTGTTTGAAAGTGCTGCGCAATTACATTGAGAAAAAAGGTTTATTCAAGGTGCTTTATGTGGATAGGGCTGGCATTTTCGGTGGTCCAAAACGCTGTAACTTCTCTCAGGTACAGCGGGCTTGTAATGAGTTGGGCATCGAGATCATTTTTGCTAACTCACCTCAAGGTAAAGGGCGTATTGAGCGTTCGTTCGATACTTTCCAAGACCGCCTGGTACCTGAATTAAGACTTAACCATATCAAAGATATGGCAAGCGCTAATCGTTACTTACAAGACATATTCATTCCTCAATTCTGGCAACAAAAAGTAGTCGTCATAGCCAAAAACCAAGACTCTGAATATATTCCTGTAGCAGAGCATATAAACCTTGATGATGTCTGTGTTCAGAAAGAATATCGAAAGATTAGAAATGACCACACCTTTAGCTACGGAAATAAGTTTTATCTCATTGAATCGCCGCTGAAACACTCTATTGCTAAACAGAAAATAGAGATTAGAAAAACTAGTAAACACGACTTTACTGCTTATTTCGCAGGGCGTCATTTAACCGTATCAGAAGTAATTGAGCCAACTAAGCTCTCAATGGAAGATATGGAAATAAAGAAAAAACTCGACGTACTTGCCTTGGCAGATCAGCTAGGTAATGTGAGTGAAGCATCACGCATCAGTGGAGTCTCACGCGATACTATTTACCGTCATCGGCGATTAATTAAACAAGGAGGTAAAGCTGCATTAAAAAAGCAAATAACCTTTAATCATCGCCATAAAAACAGAACCGATGAGGCACTTGAAAAGTTGCTCATCAACTTCTCATTACAAAACCCACACCTCGGCCAAGTGCAAGTATCAGCACTGCTTAAAGTAAATCATGGTGTTGAGATCAGTGCCAATGGTGTCAGGTCTGTGTGGCTACGAGAAAACATGAATACCTGTGCATTAAGACTTCATCGCTCACAATCATTGCCGAAATAATTTTGCTCTGATATGGTATTACGACAAAGTCGCTCGGTAATTAGTCCGACAGTTTCCCTTGGTAATGACACTA
>MPSY01000299.1 GCA_001901525.1 Methylococcales bacterium OPU3_GD_OMZ
CTAGCGTTAGTTTAACGGGCAATGCCTCTGTGATTAATCGCTACGGCAATACCACCATCTGGAGCGGTGACCCTGTCACTTTAGGCAACTCTAACAGTATAAAAACCTATATCCTTGACAATACACCCTTACCCACAGATCCTACAGAAAAAACCGAACTCCTTGAAAATACCGATTCAACCGAAGCCACCCAAATCATCTCCAGCAGTAATCTTGGCATTGGCTTTGATATCATTGATAGTGACCCTGCGCTTTCAGGACTCACAGCAGATGATTTTTTTGACAATACCTTTGTATTATCGCGCGATCAGATTAAAACGCTGGCCCAAAATGCCGGTCAACTTTTTACCGACCCTGACATTGACGGCTTAACCGGTCTTATTTGGATCGAAGGGGGCGGGAGTTTATCCGGCGGCGATATCGGCACCTCCACACAACCCGCTATTGTTATTTTTAACGGCAATGCTCAAATTACCGGTAATCCAACCATTCATGGCTTAGTCTATGTTCGTGGCCAATTAAAAGTAAGCGGTACCG
>MPSY01000300.1 GCA_001901525.1 Methylococcales bacterium OPU3_GD_OMZ
ATCGCATGCAGGCTTTAAAGAGTTTGCTGATAAATTAATGGGTAAAGCAAAAGAGCTGTAAGTTAATTACCAAGACAATCAGATTTTCATGGAAAAAAAGATGTTAAGACAAGCGTTTATTAGTCTGGTCGGTACATTTGCAGTGCTGTTGCCCTTTTTGGCAACAGCGGCTGTTGATTTACCGCCCTCAATCACCATAGACCCAGGTAAAGTGGAGCCGCCTTGTAAGTTTAATTTACCGAAATGGCGGGATGCGCAAGTTGTAGAGGGTGTTCAAATTCAGGAGTCAAGGCGCTGTTTGCCGGATAATCCGGACTTGATTGCCGCGGTGGTTAAGGGGACGAATAACATTTCCATGGAAACACTGATGGAAACCCATTTATCAGTCGATAGTGTTATCAAGAAAGACGATTTAGATGGTGACGGTGACCCTGATGTTATTATCATCAAATTGGAAGTTTTTGAATTAAACGGGCACACGCCTGATTTTGCTGGATTAAGTACCACTTACGATATTGCGCCGGGTGTACAGCCTG
>MPSY01000301.1 GCA_001901525.1 Methylococcales bacterium OPU3_GD_OMZ
AGAATATGAAGCAGGCACCAAAACATTTAATAGAGTTAATTGAGCCGATTGTTGAGGGCATGGGGTATGAGTGTGTCGGGATTGAATTTAATCCACACCCTACAAACGGTCTGTTAAGAATTTATATTGATGCCGAGTCGGGTGTTGTTCTTGATGATTGTACGCGTGTAAGTCGTCAAGTCAGTGGCGTATTAGATGTTGAAGATCCAATTAAAACAGTTTATCAGTTAGAAGTGTCATCACCCGGTGCTGAGCGGCCTTTATTTGAGGTTGAGCATTTTCAGCGTTTTATAGGTCAGAAAGTACAGGTTAATTTGTTTGTTCCGATCGAAAAAAGAAGAAATGTTATTGGTTTTATCACATCAGTTAATGATGCGGTGATCGTAATTGATGGGGAAGATCAACAGTTTGAGATTCCTTTTAAATCAATCAGTAAGGCTAATTTAGTCGCCGACTTTTCGATCTAAAAAGGGTGATACGTTAAATGAGTAAAGAAATATTATTAGTAGTTGATGTTGTTTCTAATGAAAAAGATC
>MPSY01000055.1:0-7394 GCA_001901525.1 Methylococcales bacterium OPU3_GD_OMZ
TCAGAACTATCAAAATAGTCATCTTGAAAATCTAAAAACTCAATTTGTTGATTATTCAGAGGCAAACGAATCTCAGCGACATCAACCGAATAAATACGCGCTAAAACAGAACCTGTAGAAACAAACTGCCCGACATCTGCTAATTGTTCAACAATACGGCCGTCATAAGGCGCAATAATTTGCGTCTTTTCAAGATTTATTTGTGCCTTTTCTAATTGTGCCTTAGCCGAGTCCAATGCGGCTTGTGCTAATTTAAGTTGCGGAATGTGCAGGGTTAAATCACTGGCCTTTTTAGTCGGATTAATTTTCTTCCAATTTGTTAGTGCTAATTCAACACGAGCCTTTTCTTCTTCAAGTCGGAACTGTTGCTCTGCTAAATTAGCCTCAGCTACGCGAATATCAATTTTATAATTCCGCGGATCAATTTGAACTAACAATTGACCTTGCTTAAAAAACCCTCCTGACCTGAAAGCATCTGATACATCGGTAATACGCCCTGATATTTCAGGAATCAAACTACTTTCAGTTCGTGCTTTAACGGTCCCTTGCGTTTCTAAAGAAACCGAATAATTAGAACTCTGAGTAGTAAATTCTTCGACTAATAAAGGTGCCTGCGGGCGATAGAATTTCTTCGGCTCTTCCCCAAAGGCAATAAACAACAATGCAAATAATACACTGAAGGATAAAATTACAATGGGTAAAATTATTTTCACCCATTTAGGCGATAAATTAATCTTCATCATTCATCCTTAGTGGTTTACTTTGTGCATAATCACCGCCTAACGCTAAATGTAGATTAATGCGATTTTGAACTTGGGTCATTTTAGTTTGAATTAAAGTCCTTTGCGTATCAAAGGAACGTCTTTGAGCTTCTAACAAAGTGACAATGGTCGTTAATCCGGCTTGGTATTGTTCTTGGGCTAAAAGCTCTGCTTCACGGCCTTCTTCGGCAGATATTTGAGCTGTTTCAAGTTGTTTTTTAAGTTGTAGGTCCGCATTTAAAAAAGACTCAACTTCTTGAAAAGCAATCAGTGCGGTTTGTGCATACTGCGCTTGAGCTTGTCGGACCGAGGCTTCTGTTTGATCCACTTGTGCCCACAAACGTCCTCCCTGAAAAATCGGCTGGACAACACTTGACGCAATATTCCAGATGAAAAAATTAAAATTCAAAATATCTGAGAGCTCTCGAGTCTGGTTACCGACAGCACCCGATAATGAAATATTCGGTAAAAATGCTTTTTTAGCCTCCGCAACACGATGGTCTGCTGCAGCTAAACGCCGACGTGCAGCCAAAACATCATGACGTCTTTCAAGCAATGTCGCTGGAATACCAAGCGGGATCTCATGTTTTATTTCTGGTAAAGCTTCAGATATAACTAACTCACCTTTTGGGTAATGCCCTGATAAGACTTCTAAAGTCCGTACCGAATCATTTTTAATCACTTCTTGGGCGTACAACTGATTTTCTGCTTGCGCTAAACTCGACCGCATGAGACGAAGATCAAGTGCCGTAAAAATACCTTGATCATAGCCTTGCTCAATGATCTCTAAATTATTTTGATAATTTTTAACAGTATAATATTTAATTGATACAACACTTTTGCCGCAACCGCTTCGGCCCATGACCGCCCAATATTACCTGCAAGCGACAAATAAGCCGCTTTAAAATCTTCTTGAGATGCTTCATATTCAAGTTCGGTCGCTTCAACACGGTTAGCTATTTTCCCCCAAAGGTCAAATTCCCAGTTAACGTTTAAATTAATACGAAAGGTATCGACATAGCCACTACTCACACCAAAACCACCGCTACTATTTCTTTTATTACGGCTGGGATTAAAAGAGCCACTAATTTGAGGTAATTGATCAGCGCCGTTAACGCGCGCATTCGCATGGCTCATAAACATCGCAGAGCGAATGGCTTCTAAATCATAATTATGAGTTATTGATTCATCAATAAATTCATTTAAAAGCGGGTCATTAAAATCTTCAGACCAGGGCCTAATTTCGACAGGAGTGTCATGACTCACATCTTCCCATTGTGAAGGAATATCTAGAACTTTAGGTTGAGAGTCATTTTTTAATAAGGAACTACAGGCTGTTAACTGAACCAGCACCACCGTTAAAAAAATAATCCTTAATGATAAAAACGTCACTGTATTTTCTCTTATTTAGCGTATTTTCGAAATTGTAATCAAACAAAGCTAAAAGAAAACTTAGAATTATCATGCGTTTACCAGCAATGCTGAACGTTAAAGTTGTTATGACTTTAATTAAAATTGCAAATCTCAGAATATAAGACGATTCACCAAATACAAACGATAAGGCACCAAAAAACTAAATTTAACTTTAACGGATAGAAAACACCCATTAAAAACAATAGAGCTCACAAAATTTAATAACGTATTGTAAGAGGATTTAAGAAAAAAATAACTGGTTATGAAGAGAAAACCTCTTTTTATGTCATATGCCCTAAAAATTATCGTTCATTTCAGAATGTAGTCACCTAAATTAACTCAATTTTTGAATAAAACTTTGATTTCCAGATTTTTGCGACTGATAATTTGCTTTTTTCTAAAATAACATACAAGCAAGGGACTAAAATCAACGTGATAAACGTGGTAAATAGAATTCCAAAACCTAAGGAAACCGCTAAAGGGACTAAAAATTTTGCTTGGGTATTGGTAGTGAAAATAAAAGGAATTAAGCCGATAAATGTGGTTAGCGACGTTAATATAATAGCTCTGAAACGTGCACTTCCCGCACTACTGGCTGCAACGATGAGATCAACCCCTTTACGTCGTGCCTGATTAATATAGTCGACCAACACTAAACTATCGTTCACCACGACACCCGATAAAGCAAGAATCCCCATTATACTTTGACTACTCAAATTTAAACCTAATATCAAGTGCCCGAAAATAGCGCCCAAGACACCAAAAGGAATAACGGATAGAACCACCAATGGCTGAGTATAGGAATGAAATGGCATCGCCAACAATGCGTACATGAAAAACAACACTAATAGAAAGCCATTTAATAAACTATTGTAAGTCCGACTCGCTTCTTTAGACTCGCCTTCAAAGCTATATATGATTTCAGGGTATTTAGTCTGAATATCACGCAAAAACAAGTCTGTTTCTTCAATCAGATTAGGGACTTGCACAACCTTTTGATCAACATTTGCTGTGACATGAACCGTTCTGAATCCATCCGTATGGCTAATTGCAGCAGGCCCGCGCATATATTCCATATCAACAACTTCTTTAATAGGAATTTTTGTCCCTTGCGCATTACTAATGTACATATTTTCAAGGGTTGCCAATGACTCTCTTTCATTCAGCGGGTAGCGCACAAAAACTTTGACTTCATCTTGGTTTCTTAAAATACGCTGCACTTCTCGACCCTCAAAAGCCTGGCGAACCTGATGACCAATATCAACAGAAGACAGCCCCAATAACTGCGCTTCTGGTTTAATGGTTAGTTTAATTTGTTCTTTGCCTTCAACAAAACTGTCCTGAACTTCTCTAACACCGTCATAATTAACCAGAAATTGCTTAATATCCTGAGCTAAAGCATCTAATTCAGCAAAGTTACTGCCTCTCAACATGACATCAACCGGTGCAGAAGCTCCGTGTATATAGGAGGTCATAGAAATTTTTTCAACGCCTGGTAATTCTCCTACAAGTTTTAACCATTCTCGCCCAAATTCCATACTGGTCATTTTATTATCGCGCATTTCAACGGCACTCATTTCAACTTGAACCACTCCTTTTTCAGCGCTCCTGTTTCTTGAACCTTGGCCTAAAATACCTGCACTGGCGTGGATATCGTTTATAACCGTCTCTGCTTCCGTATTGTATTTTTCTCTTAAGCTCATGGCCGCAGTTTCTATGCGTTCGATATACTGATCTGTTAATTCGAAAGGGGTTCCAATCGGCATTTCTAAATTAATGCGAGCCGTTTCACTATTTACACGAGGGAAGTAGCTATAACGAATCCAACCACTAAACACCATACTGAGACATACAATTAGTAGACCGACAAAAACCGCCACGGTCACCCACGGCCTTCTAATACATTTTGCCAACAGCGGGTCATAATAATATTCACAAAAATACGCCATAAAAAAAGATGCTTTATTACGAAGCGTCGTTAGGTAAGGAATAAATTTTTCTTCACCTAAATCTTTTAAATGCGCAGGTAAAATGAGTTTCGTCTCAACCAATGAAATTAATAAAATAGGAATAACGACTAAAGGCAGCATGGTAAACATACGACTACGCTCGCCATCAATAAATAATAACGCTGCAAAAGCAACGACTGTTGTCAATACACCAAAGGTCACCGCTGTTGAAACTTCACGGGTTCCTTCAACGACAGCAGTTAAGGAATCTTTACTTTTATCCTCAAGGTGTTTAAAAATATTTTCGCCAGTAACAATGGCGTCATCCACCACAATACCCAGTACCAAAATAAACGCAAACATGGTGGTGTAATTGATGGTTAAATCAAAAACAGGTAAAAAGGTAAAGGAGCCTAGAACTGCCACCGGAATACCAAAAACCACCCACAGCGCTAGTTTCATTCTTAAAAACAATGACAGCATGATAAAGACCAATATCATTCCATTCAGTGCATTATCAACCAGCGATTGTATCCGTTTTTGTATATATTTAGAACGGTCCTTCCAGTAACTTATCGCTATGCCCGGGGGCATTTCTGCTTGCATCTGGTTAATATAAGTTTTAACTTTCTTAGAAATATCAAGAGCATCTTCTTTAGCAAGTCGGTAAACATCAATGGAAACAGCATTTTCTCCATTAAACCGAGATAAAATTGGCAACTCTTCGAAACCGTCATTGACCTTTGCAATATCGCCAATCCGTAGATAACTACCATTTACTTGCTGTTTTAGAACAATATTCTCAAAATCAACACCAACATAGGCCTGCCCTACTGTTCTGACTAAAACGGCATTATCTTTAGATTTAATGTTCCCACCAGGCATATCTATAGAAGCGCGCTGCACGGCAGTACTTACATCATTAATCGTTAAACCGTATTTGCGAAGCTGTTGCTCTGAAACTTCTATCGAAATCTCATAATCTCTAACTCCCGATAATGCAACTTGGGTAATCCCCTCTATCGCAGAGAGTTCATTTTGGACCCGTCGTCCCATTCGGCGTAATTCATTTTCAGGTACATCACCTGACACCATTACACTGATCACATCACGCTTTCGAGACATGACCGTAACTTCCATCTCGTCGACTTCTTCAGGCAGGCCCCGAATAGCATCTACTTGGACTTTTACTGCATCAACCACTTCAGTCTCTGAAAAACCATCGGCAATTTTAAAAACTACTGAGCCTGCAGCCTCATTGGCCGTCGAGGTCATATCAATGACCCCCTCAACACCAGAGATACTCTCTTCAATTCGGTTCACAACCGATTGTTCAACATCTTCCGGTGAGGCCCCCCGATAAGTAAACTTAATGACAAAGCGGGGCTTACTATAATCAGGATTTGCCTCAACCTGAACATTATTATAAATGGTATAGATTCCAGAAAATAAAATAGCACCTGCTAATAAATTAGCGGCAACGGTGTTTCGAGCAAACCATGCAATTATGCCTTCCATTAACTGTGACCTTTTTTATCTATTTTTTTTACAACCGATGAATAATTCTTTGAATGCCCCGGTTTACCATGCTCTTTAGCTAACACCTCACCCTTGATTTTAACCCTGCTGCCATTAGCAACAAACGGCAAATAAGTTGATAAAATCCGATCCCCCTGAGTGAGGGCTTTAGCTGAAAGGACTGCCTCTTGGTCGTTTTCCCACAACAATTTTACCTGTGTTCTTTTAACCTTTGACTGACGGTCAACAACCATAACGTAATTATTTTCCCTGACAATACTACGTGGAACCACAATGACATTTTCTAAAGTAACCCCTTTAACTTTAGCCGAAACAAACTGACCAATTTTTAAAGGCGGTCTGTTGTCACCATTTGTATCGTATGGATTATCGATTTTAATCACTAAAAATATTTGCCGGGTAGAAACATCGACAGTACCTTCCGTTCTGACTACAGTACCGGTCCAAACAAGTTTTTTCCCTGCCACATTTGATTCTATAAACGCTTTAGGTTGATTGACTGATTTCGTTGGCACCTCATCTCGGTAATGTTCAGGCAAACCCACTAACGCATATTGCTCTTCTGTAATAGGGACTCTTAACTCAACATAATCAGTTGAAAAAATACGCAACAATTGTGTGCCCGGTGTTACATATTGACCAATGTCAACAAACTGGTCTAAAACACGCCCGGAATAAGGCGCGATAATTTTTGTACGACTTAAGTCTTGCCTTGCTTTTTTTAACTTTGCCTGTGCCGATGAAAATTGCGCTTTAGCCAATTCCAGTTGCGGTATATTCAATACCAAGTCATTAGCTTTCCTACCTTTGCTCAATTTTGACCAATTCAGTTTTGCTTGTTTTGAACGTGCTTTTTCTTGCTCATAATTCAATTTAGCTTGCGCAAATTCAGACTTCATGCCTTCAAGAGCAACTTCATAGTCTAAAGTATCTAATTCTAAGAGCACATCTCCTTTATTAAAAAAGCCCCCTGGTTTAAAAAAAGGTGCAACCTTAACCACTGACCCTGACACCCGCGGAACTACGGTAGTGATTGTTTTAGGATCAATGGTGCCATAGCCATGTATTTCAACCGCATATTGTGTCTGTACGGTTGAAACAACTTCGGCAATTGGGACTTTCTTCTTGTGGTGACGTTTTTTAACGCTAGGTTTGTTAAATAAAATAGCTATCGCAACCATTGAGGCAAGCAAAAGCACCCAAAGAGGTAACCATTTTGAATTTAGACGTTGATGTATTTTATTTAACATTGGTTCCTAGCAAAAATATGATTAATGTTTAGTTTGATGAGTGTGGAGCTTTTTAATGACTTTTTGTCGTTGCTCCTTAGTCAAAACACTCATAACGGCTTGTCGTGTGTGGATATTCTGTAATTCCAATTGTGTGCGTATGGCCGCTTTTTTGTTTAATACTTGGGTTAACACACTGTCATTAGATTTTGACTTGATTGCATCGTGCAATTCTTTACTGACCAATTTCATTTGCTCATGTGCAACTTTGTTGTTTTCCTTCATTTTTGACATGAAAGCATCTACTTGGCTTTTTTGCGCCTTATCTAATGTGAGGTGATGCCTTATATAGGAAACTGCAGCAAAATATTTTCCGTGTCCTTGGTGGTGAGCATGACTTTGGTGTTTACCGTGCCCTTTAACAGCGCCATGACCTAAATGACCACTATGTTTCTTATGGCAACTTTCACCCTTGTGTTTGCCATGACCCTTGTGTCCTTCAT
>MPSY01000055.1:7449-13117 GCA_001901525.1 Methylococcales bacterium OPU3_GD_OMZ
GGCCTTTATGATGACCATGGCCTGAATGGCCGTCGTGTTTCTTATGGCAACTTTCGCCTTTGTGTTTGCCATGACCTTTATGACCTTCATGCCCATTGTGACCTTGATGTGACTCATGCCCTTGATGTTTTTTTGCATGGTCATTTTGACCGGATCCATTATCAGGTTTTACCCCCACGGCACTACAAGATACTAAAAATAATACCGAACAAACAATAAGTAATTTTTTCATGTAAATCCTCTTATAAGAATTTAAAACAGATTGCTAACAACACTCTAAGTTGAGCGCTAATAAGGCCCTGAATTAAAAAAAGCGGGTAAAAAACCCGCTCATTATTGAGTGATAAATAAAAGCTAATTAATAACTTTCTTTGGATAATTTATAAGGTAACCCCCGAAAAGGTAAACTACTATAAATAAGATCTAGAACCATATATAAAACCAGTGATATGCCTAACAACGGCATGAATAAAGCAAACCCCACTGTGGCCACTATCACTCCTTTGGTTTGGGCATAATTCCGTGGTTCTTTAGGCTCCCCTAACTTCCCTTTTGGTCGACGTTTGAGCCATAAAACTAGGCCTGAAAAAGCCATCAGCAATAAGACTAGAGAGGTAATTAAAACTAACATAAGATTAGCTGTGCCAAAATACTCACCGCGGTGTAATTTAATACCATAGGTCACCGCTTTTGCCATGAGCGGTACTTTATCCCATTCGGTTTTACCTAGAACAGAACCACTATATTGGTCAAAATGCATCGAGGGCCTGAGTGCTGGATCATCTGAGACACGTTGTATGGCAAAAGTGTCCATTTTATCTTTAGGTACTTTAACATTTAAATTATCGCCATAACCTTCAGCTTTAGCAGTTTCAATCACATGATTAATACTTATCCTTTTAACGTCCTTTTGTGGCGTGGATTTTAAAACATGGGAATGAAAACCTGCCGGAGCATTCATCTTTAAAGATTTCTGCACGCTTTTAAAACCCGTTCCCCAAACATCTGTCCAAGGTAACCCCGTAACAATTAAAAAAATAATAAAAAAGGAAAAATAAAATGCCGGAACCGCGTGTAAATCACGCCAGAAAATTCGCTTATTACCATTAAGTCTGGGTATCAACGTACCCATCCATTTAGTTTTACCCCGTGGCCACCACATAATTAGCCCAGTTACCATCAACACCATAGCCCAACAAGAGGATAACTCAACAAATTTAGTGCCTACTTTTCCAGTCAGGAGGTTACCGTGTAAATCTTTTATAAAACTCATTAAACGATCACTGCTGTTAACAGACCCTAAAATACTACCGGTGTATGGGTTGATGAAAACGCTAACACGCTCACGGTTCATATTCATATCCATCGGTACCTTATTCGGACCTCCACCAGCCCACTCCATAGACATCGCAGGTTTAGTTTTACGCATAATCGGGCGCATGATCATTTCAACGCTTCGACTTGGGTCTTCAAAAGTTTTCATATTGCTTAACTTTAATGCGGTCATTTCTGAATTAACATTAGAAAGCAATTGTTCGGCGGATAAGCGTTGAGTTCCTGGCTCAACAAACTTTAAATCTTGGTAAACGATATTTTCATATTCGTGCTCGAACAGATAAATAATACCGCTGACAGTCACCACTATAATCAGCGGTGTAAAAATTAAAGCGCAGATAAAATGCCATCGAATAATTAATTGGTAGAACTTTCTACTCGTTGCATTTTTCGCTTTTTGCTCTGGACTTAGCGCGACGCTTTGAGACATTTATAACTCCGTAGTTTTGGTAAAAAGTAATTCTGCAATAATCTAATTAACCCTAACATTACTGAGCAGTGAAAGGTTTTAAGACACTATCAATTCAAAAAAATAGGCTATATGGCATATTGCTGCTACGCCATATGCCACGATTTTCATCATAAAGAAAACTTAGCGGGTCATCCGCTCTCGTTAAGATAAGGCATGTCGGTACTACTAAACAGGTTAAAAATAACATTGACAATGATTTGGGGTATCTCTTCAGGTTCAATTGCCCAACCAACACAAACGGCCAAAGTAAGAATAAAAGAAAGTGAAAATAAAAAAATAAAAACTTTGCTCATAATGTGCCCATCGAAAAATTTAAAAAAGATCTACAACTTATTGAACATTAAAAAGCAATTGACAGGTCACAGGCACCGCAGCACTGATTGAAGATAATTTAGCGATAGTTGTTAGTGCCTCTAACCCCCCAAGTAAATCAAAGTCGGTGATATTAATGACAACAGGTTCTGTCATGGTCACCCATAACTGGTTATTCGCTAACATAGTGATCTGAACATGCATCGGTATATCGGCTTTAACCCCATGCAAATCAACAGTAACTACCACCTCTTGCTTTATTAACTGACCGTGTCTCAAGGCCTTAATTTCAACCAGATCAAGTTGCGCAGTCGCTATAGCTTGTGGGAATTTTTCGGTTTCAAAAAACAATGCCTTTAACCGCTCATTCCTCACCGGGATCAAGGTCTCAACACTGTTGAGGTCTATGCTGATATAAACCTGCCCCTCATTACTAATTGTCCCTGAAATACCGTTTAAGGTATGAGATTCGCCAATGGTGTTTTTTTTCACTGAAACAAAATTCACCTGACTTGCATCTTCATGAACAGACCAACTCGCAGCGACGGGAAAACTTAAGGTCACCAGCACTATTGCTGTAACCATTGATAATTTCTTAAATGGACTCATTAGATTATTTTTTTATAAAGGATTAAAAGATAAGTGACTCGCATGAAAGAAGAGCTAAAGACCTACTTTCATATTCATAAAACATGGCAATTCAACAAAAAACACACCAGCTTTAATAGCGTGATGTGTTTTTGTTTTGAACTCATGCTGCAGACTTAACGTAATCGTTTAAGCACCCTAGTACAAGTGATTTCTTTTGACGACTAAAAGTTATACGCAATCCCGCCGTAAATCTGTAAACCATTAACAGTTCTGATATTACGCTCTCCATCCTTACCACTCCAACCCACTCGATCTTCTTTAACATCACCCATATTGAGCGCATGGAACCAGACCTCATAAGGCCCTTTGTCATAAGTGGCACGTAGGTTTTAATCCGAGGATCTCGTTGAAAACGACCACCAGGGTCATCTGAAGCCATGTCTGCGGTTGAATAATCCGTTTGATGATCCACCCCTAATTCAATGGCCAATCCTTCTATCGGCATCACCGCAACACGGCCATTAATATGGTGGTGTGGCGAACGCCGCATTTCTTCACCATTGTAATTAACATCATCTGCATCGGTATAATCTACGTAAATATTATTAGCAAAGGTATGCGTCACGCCTAATCTTAGCCAATCCGTAGGTTGGTATTCAAAGACACTTTCCACGCCTTCAATATTTACTTTGCCAGCATTCAAGTAGGTGCTAGGATCCCCAGCAACCAGCGCCGTAGAAACAATATAATTCGTAATGTCCTGATTGTAATAGGAAAGGTCGTAAGTCACATCAAAGTTATGAAAAGGCAATTGCCCTCTAAGACCGACTTCAAAATGCTCCGCCTCTTCAGGTTTTAAATCAGGATTTGGGGTGTCCCTTGATGAGGTCCACAATGCTCCAGTAGTTGGTGCTAAAAAACCCTCCCCATAGCCAAAAAAGATACGCTGATTCTCAAAAAAATCATAAGTAACCCCGACTTTTGGTAAAGTCGCATCAAAGGACTTACTTAAGTTTGTAAAATCCGCTACATCATTACCATCTGCGTCATTTCGATTATAAGTCAATTCAATACTCTCATGACGCCCCCCCGCGGTAACCGTTAAATTTTCAGTGGGGGAGAATTGCAACTGCGCAAAGCCAGCATTGATATTGGTTGTAGTTAAATCAAATGTTCTTGGTGTTGCTCCTCTACCCGTAGTCGCCTCATTAAAATCATCTGATTCCCCCCAATAAATATTGCTACCCACAATTAAATTAGCATTTAAAAAATCAAAATCATGTTTCCACCGAAGTTCACCAGTTACATCGGTATCTAAATCATCTATGGCTCCCCCTCGTACTGCTGGACCAACGGCATCGTTATACTGATACGAAAAACTGACATCTAAATTATCAACATCTGTGATTTCACGCTTATATGCCGCCGAACCAATATAGGTCTCTTCATCGGTATAAAAACCATTTTTAGATCCTATTTGACTATCATCGGCATCAAACTCAGCTTGTTTAAGTTCAGACCACCCCGTTTCATGTCGGTTAAAATAAGAACCTCGAAGAACAAGCGATGAAACCTCATCGGGGTGAAAAATGAATTTAGAACTTAATTGTTGACGCTCCTCACCAGGCGTCTTAGTAGTATCAGGACCAAGAGCCTCATCAATATTCGTCTGTTTACGGTAGGCTTCTAGATTCCAGGTACTGTAATCTAGCATGTAACCGACACCTTCAAATTCGCCTTGGGTACTTAAGCCGCCACGAAAGCGGTTGAATTGTCCTGCTTCAAACCAAGCACGACTGGATTGTTCAGGTAACTGGGCTGATCCTTTGGTAACTACATTAATGGTACCGCCAAAAGCATTATTACCATAAAGTGCTGAGACCGGCCCTTTAAAAATTTCAATCCGCTCAATATCTTGAGCACTAACATCGGTACCAAAATGCTGTGTAGCCCCGGCTAAAGGGTTAGCTAATGCATTGCCATCTATCTGAGACAACGTATAACTTTTACCTCCATTAGGAATTCGTAAATTCCGCGTCATCGACTCCCCAGGGATTCTGTCTAACAACTCATCCGGGTCCACAAACTTTAAACGTTTTATCTCTTCACTACTCACAATGGTTGAAGCAATCGGGAGTGATTTGATGGCAATACCGCCTAATGTAGCTTCATTAACATTGGCTGTAACAGCCATAGAATCCAGTGTTAGATGGTCAGCATAAACCGGGTTAGCAGACATTAATGCCACAACAAACAATGACTTTCGCTTAAACATTCATCATCCTTAATTTTTCAAAAAAAGCTATTTAATCACTATAAAATCCTTTTAGGTCTAATTTGTTTTTGGAAAAACTGATTTGAGCCATATGCCACAGTCTTCTGTGGCATATGGCTCAATTTAGGGTTGTGCTAGCCATTTCTAACTCAAATGAATCTATCAATACCCACTCGACACGACGCTGCTTGGCTAGCTCTAACGTGTTCAAATTATTCGCTTCGAAAGGTTGTTCACCATAGCCAACTTTTATGATTTGTTCTGGATTCACACCCAAATAAATCATCATCTTGGCCACTTCATGAGCCCTTTTAACACTGAGTTGCTGATTGTATTTAGCAGGTCCTGTTGAATCACTAAAACCCGCTAAAAACACACAAACCTCTGAATTTTGACTTAACCTCTCAGCCTGTTTGGCAATTAACTCGACAAAAGGCTGACTAATCAAAATACTATCGTGATTAAAATAAGTAACGCTTTTGTTCACACTACTTGATTGCTCCAGAAATGCACTGGAATTTATAAGCGCCTTACAGTGCAAAGGTGCCTGACCATTAACTTGATTAATATTGGTCGTTAAATCGCTGGCTTGATCACCTTTTAAAACCGGGTTAGCCGCATAACTGAATCCCACCACAAAAAATAAGCTCAATAATATTGATAACTTACAATGCTTTAATTTA
>MPSY01000056.1:0-4138 GCA_001901525.1 Methylococcales bacterium OPU3_GD_OMZ
AGAGAGGAATTGACAAATGTCAATGGGTCTTATTGGACGTAAATGTGGTATGACGAGAGTTTTCGAAGCAGATGGCTCTTCGGTTCCCGTTACAGTATTGCAAGTAGAAAATAATCGTGTCACACAGGTTAAAACAACTGAACGTGATGGTTATACGGCTTTGCAAGTAGCGGCGGGTGAAAAAAAATCTTCAAAAGTCAGCAAGGCGATGGCGGGCCATTATTCGGCCGCTGAAAGTTTAGCCGGGCGAGGACTTTGGGAGTTTAGAGTAGAGCCGAAACAGGCTGAAAACTATGTGTTAGGTGCGGAAGTGCCTGTTACCTTGTTTGAAAAAGGTCAGTTAGTTGATGCGCGTGGCGTCAGTATCGGTAAAGGTTTTCAGGGCGGTGTGAAACGCCATAACTTTACCATGCAGGATGCGACTCACGGTAACTCTATTTCGCATAGATCAAACGGATCGATTGGTCAGTGTCAAACGCCAGGGCGTGTATTTAAAGGTAAGAAGATGTCTGGACATATGGGTGCTGCTAAAACAACAGTGCAGAATTTAACCATTCATTCTGTTGATGAAGCAAGAAATCTTATCTTGGTTAAGGGTGCCGTTCCGGGGCCTAAAGGCAGTGATGTTGTTATAACACCTGCGATTAAATTAAAAAATAAAGGTTAAGTTATGGTTTTAGAAGTTCAAGCAATTAGCGATAAAGATTCAGTAGGTGCGGTTGCTGTCTCTGAGGCTGTTTTTGATCAACCATTTAATGAAACATTAATTCATCAATTGGTTACTAAATATTTGGCAGGTGCTAGAGCGGGTACCAAAGCACAAAAAAATCGTTCGGCAGTCAGTGGTGGTGGTATTAAGCCATGGCGTCAGAAAGGTAATGGTCGTGCACGAGCCGGTACTTCTAGAAGTCCATTGTGGCGTTCAGGGGGTGTTACGTTTGCCGCTCAGCCCAGAAATCATGAGCAAAAATTAAACAAGAAAATGTTTAAAACAGCGGTTAGATCGATTTTTTCAGAACTACTTCGTCAAGACCGTTTGGTTGTGAGCAATGACATTGTTCCTTCAACACCTAAAACAAAAGAATTAGTGGCGAAGTTAACCGATGTAAAAGCGAACAGAATCATGATCGTTGCACATGAGATTAATGAAAACCTTGAGTTGGCATCTAGAAACATACCGAATGTTTCAGTGACAACAGCTAATTATCTTAACCCTGCTTATTTAGTGGGTGCGGATAAGGTGATTATGACTGAGCAGGCTTTAAAGCAGTTGGAGGAGCGTTTAGGATGAATAATCAAGAATTAGCTAGTTTGATTTTGGCGCCGATTGTATCTGAGAAATCAAGTATAGACGCTGAAAAAAACAAACGGTTTGTATTTAAGGTGCAAACTCGGGCAACAAAATTTGATATTAAAAAATCAGTAGAATTAATGTTTGATGTTGAGGTTGACTCTGTTCAGGTCCTTAATGTTAAAGGTAAGGCAAAGCGATTCGGTCGCACATTTGGCAAAAGATCAGACTGGAAAAAGGCCTACGTGAAGTTGAAGCCGGGTCATGATATTGATTTTGCTACAGCCTGATAAATTAAGATAGCTCAATAGATACGGTGAACACATGGCAATTGTAAAATCAAAACCGACCTCTCCGGGTTCGCGCTTTGTAATTCGTGTTAAAAATAACGATTTACATAAAGGTAAGCCTCACGCGGCCTTGTTGGAGAAAAAAAGTAAAACGGGCGGTAGAAATAACCAAGGTAGAATTACTACACGACATATTGGTGGTGGGCATAAGCAGCATTACCGTGTTATTGATTTCAAACGAATTAAGGATGAAATTCCAGCAATCGTAGAACGTGTAGAATATGATCCAAATAGAACTGCTAATATTGCATTAGTATTGTATAATGATGGGGATCGGAAGTACATCATTGCACCGAAGGGGCTTTCAGCCAGAGATGAGGTTATCTCGGGTCCGCATGCACCTATTAAAGTCGGTAACTGCTTGCCACTACGAAACATGCCGTTGGGTTCTTTGGTTCATTGTGTTGAACTGAAGCCGGGTAAAGGTGCGCAAATAGCAAGAAGTGCAGGAACCTCTGTCCAGCTAGTTGCTAAAGAAGGCGTACATGTGACGCTGCGTTTACGTTCAGGTGAAATGCGTAAAGTCTTAGCAGAATGTAGGGCTGTTGTGGGTGAGGTATCTAATTCTGAGCATAATTTAAGATCACTCGGTAATGCCGGGGCATCAAGAAGACGGGGTATTCGACCCACAGTTCGTGGTGTGGCGATGAATCCAGTGGATCATCCGCATGGTGGTGGTGAAGGTCGCACCTCAGGTGGGCGTCATCCTGTATCACCGTGGGGTGTTCAGACTAAAGGGTTTAAAACCCGTAAAAATAAACGTACTGATAATATGATTGTCAGACGCCGTAAGAAGAAATAAGAGAGGTTAGCGTGGCACGCTCAATAAAGAAAGGACCATTTGTTGATCATCATCTACTTAAAAAAGTAGCTGATGCAGTTGAGTCGAACAAAAAGAAACCCATTAAGACATGGTCGCGTAGATCTATGATTCTTCCGGATATGCTTGGGTTAACCCTTGCGGTTCATAATGGGCGCCAACATATGCCTGTATTAATTACAGAGAATATGGTTGGTCATAAACTAGGTGAATTTGCGCCAACGCGTACATTCAGAGGTCATTTGGCCGATAAGAAATCAAAATAAGGTTTTTTAAAGATGGAAATATCAGCAAGATTAAATAATGCACCCATGTCCGCTCAAAAAGCGCGCTTGGTTGGTGATCAGATCAGAGGATTGCCTGTAGATAAAGCATTGAATGTTTTAAAGTTTAGCCCAAAAAAAGCGGCTGAACTTATGCTTAAAATTCTCGAGTCAGCAATCGCTAATGCAGAACATAATGAAGATGCTGATGTTGATGAATTGAAAGTTTCAACTGTGTACGTAAATGAGGGTTCAACGCAAAAACGCCTGCGAACACGTGCTAAAGGTAGAGCGAACCGCATATTAAAGCGTTCGTGTCATATAACCATTAAAGTAACAGAATTCGAGTAGGGGTAATTGTAATGGGTCAAAAGGTACATCCAACGGGCATACGTTTAGGGATAGTTAAAGACTGGACCTCTAGGTGGTATGCCAACTCAAAAGACTATCCGGTTTTGTTGGGTCAGGATTTGAAGGTGCGTAGTTATCTTAAGGAAAAACTAGCACATGCGTCGGTGAGTAGAATTCAGATTAACCGTCCTGCAGGTAACGCCCAAATTACTGTTCATACGGCTCGCCCTGGTATTGTTATCGGTAAAAAAGGTGAGGATATCGATAAGTTGCGTACCGCAGTATCGGCGATGATGGGGGTTCCTGTTCAAATTAATGTCGAAGAGATTAGAAAGCCTGAATTAGATGCACAGTTAGTCGCAGAAGGGATTGCGCAGCAATTGGAGCGACGGATTATGTATCGCCGTGCCATGAAACGTTCGGTGACTAACACCATGCGTTTAGGGGCTGAAGGGATTAAGATTAATTTAGGCGGTCGTCTTAATGGTGCTGAGATTGCCCGTAGTGAGTGGTATCGCGAAGGTCGTGTACCGTTACACACGTTGAGAGCTGATATTGATTATGGTTTTGCTGAAGCGCTAACAACCTACGGCATTATCGGTATTAAGGTTTGGATTTTCAAAGGCGAAGTTTTTGGCTATGACAGTCAGGCTAAAACTACGGTTTCAAAAAAAAATAAAAAGTAAGTAAAGACGATGCTTCAACCAAAAAGAACAAAATTCAGAAAACAGCATAAGGGTAGAAATACCGGTATTGCAGTTAGGGGCTCTAGCGTTAGCTTTGGCGAGTACGGTCTAAAATCAACTTCTCGTGGACGATTAACGTCGCGTCAAATTGAGGCAGCACGTAGAACTATTACTCGTCATGTCAAACGGGGCGGAAAGTTATGGATTCGTGTGTTCCCGGACAAGCCAATAACTAAAAAGCCGCTTGAAGTTAGAATGGGTAAAGGTAAAGGGAGTGTTGAGTATTGGGTTGCTCAGATCAGACCGGGCACCATGCTTTATGAAATTCAGGGTGTTTCTGAAGATCTCGCACGCGAAGCTTTTACGTTAGCTGCAGC
>MPSY01000056.1:4709-13107 GCA_001901525.1 Methylococcales bacterium OPU3_GD_OMZ
AGTCAGGATTAATCATGATTCAAACTCAATCAAGGCTTGGCGTTGCTGACAATAGTGGTGCAAAAGAAGTGATGTGCATTAAGGTGTTAGGGGGGTCTCATCGCCGCTATGCAAACATTGGTGACATCATTAAAGTCAGTATTAAAGATGCAATTCCTCGCGGAAAAGTAAAGAAAGGTGAGGTGCATAACGCTTTAGTGGTCAGAACGCGCAAAGGTGTACGCAGACCTGATGGTTCTGTTATTCGTTTTGACAGTAACTCAGCAGTAATTCTGAATGCTAATTTACAACCCATTGGAACACGTATTTTCGGCCCGGTAACCCGTGAGTTAAGAACCGAGAAGTTCATGAAAATTGTATCACTTGCTCCAGAAGTGCTTTAAGTAGATAAGGTCTCAAAATGAATAAGATCAGAAAAGGTGATGACGTACTCGTCCTCGCGGGTAAAGATAAAGGTAAGCAAGGGGTGGTAAGCCATCTTGTTGGTGATGATAGAGTCGTGGTCTTAGGTGTAAACCAAGTCAAGAAGCATCAAAAACCCAATCCACAAAAGAATATTGAAGGCGGTATTGTCGAAAAAGCAATGCCTATTCATCTATCAAACGTGGCTTTATATAACCAAGCAACCAAGAAAGCTGACAAAGTTGGTTTTAAAACGCTTGATGACGGCACTAAAGTGCGTTTCTTTAAATCCAACAATGAAATTGTTGACGCATAAAATTCGGAAAATCGATCATGGCTCGTTTACAAACAGAATATAAAGAAAAAATCGTTCCTGGGTTAACCAAAGAGTTTGGTTTTAAGTCAGTTATGGAAGCACCGAGAATCACTAAAATAACCTTGAATATGGGTGTGGGTGACGCGGTTGCTGACAAAAAAGTAATACAGGCAGCGGTGGCTGACATGGAGAAAATTGCCGGTCAGAAAGCTATTATTACCAAGGCAAGAAAATCTATTGCGGGTTTTAAAATTCGTGATGATATGCCGATTGGTTGTAAAGTCACCTTGCGCAGTGATCGCATGTATGAATTTTTAGATCGCCTGATCAGTATTGCAATCCCGAGAATTAGGGATTTTAGAGGCATGAGTAGTAAAAGTTTTGATGGCCGTGGTAATTACTCCATGGGTGTTAAAGAGCAAATCATTTTCCCGGAAATTGATTACGATAAGATTGACAAGATTCGTGGCTTGGATATCACCATTACTACAACGGCTAAAAATGACGAAGAAGGTTTGGCCTTGTTGAAGCATTTTAATTTTCCATTTAAGACTTAAAGGCTACGTTATGGCTAAGAAATCAATGATTGCTCGTGAACATAAACGCGAAAAATTAGTTAAAAAGTTTTACGAAAAGCGTCAAGAATTAAAAGCGCTTATCCTTAACCCGAATACCTCTCGGGAAGATCGTCAAACTGCTCAAATCAAGTTGCAAAAGCTACCAAGGGATTCCAGTGGGGCGAGATTGCGTAATCGTTGTAGCCTAACGGGTCGTCCGCACGGTTATTACAGAAAATTTGGCCTTGGGCGCAATAAATTAAGGGAATCAACCATGCGTGGTGAAGTGCCTGGGCTTTCTAAAGCCAGTTGGTAATCATCCCTAATATTAAAGAGTTGGAGCAAAACTTATGAGTATGTCAGACCCGGTATCGGATATGTTAACCCGGATTAGAAACGGTCAGTCAGCCACCAAACAATTGGTCGCTATGCCGAATTCTGCAATGAAAGTATCAATTGCTAACGTATTAAAAGAAGAAGGTTACATCACCGATTATGCGGTTGAGAAAAACGGTAATCATGACGAATTAACCATTACCTTGAAATACTATCAGGGCCGCCCTGTCATTGAGAAAGTTACCCGAGTGAGTAGACCCGGTTTGCGTATTTACAAGTCAAAAGACGAATTACCATCGGTTTTAGGTGGTCTTGGAATTGCCATCATTTCGACCTCTAAAGGTGTGATGACTGATAGAGCTGCACGTGCTATTGGTAACGGTGGCGAAGTGATCTGTACAGTCAGTTAAAATTAGGATAAATCAATGTCAAGAATAGCGAATAATCCTGTTGTCATCCCTGCCGGTGTTGATATTAATCTGGATGGAAGCAATATCACTGTCAAAGGTTCAAAAGGACAATTGACACAGAATTTGCATAAAGCCGTCAGTTGTGAGATTGCTGAGAATGCTTTACAGGTCATTTGGGATAAAGAAGATAAAAAAGCATCGGCTCAGGCAGGTACTGCGCGAGCTAATATTCACAATATGGTGATGGGTGTCAGTGTAGGTTTCGAAAAGAAACTGACCTTAGTCGGTGTCGGTTATCGGGCGCAGGTTAAAGGTAAGGCATTGAGTTTATCATTAGGGCTGTCGCATCCCGTTGAGTATCCGATGCCGGATGGGATAACAATTGAGTCTCCAAGCCAGACAGAAATTATTGTAAAAGGCAGTGATAAACAACAAGTGGGTCAGGTGTCAGCAGAAATAAGAGCTTATCGCCCGCCCGAGCCTTATAAGGGTAAAGGGATTCGTTATGCAGACGAGCATGTTGCAAGAAAAGAAGCTAAAAAGAAATAAGGTAAATTAATGAATAAATTAGCAGCCAGAAACAGACGGCGGATAAAGACACGTAGCCACATTAAGCGGCTCGCTGTCAATCGCTTGACGATCCATAGAACATCACAACATATATATGCCCAGGTTATTAGTGCGGATGGTAATTCTACCCTAGCAAGTGCATCAACTACTCAGGCGGATGTTAAGTCTTCATTGAAGAATACAAGTAATGTTGAAGCAGCAAAAGCTGTCGGTAAACATATCGCAGAAAAGGCAATTGCAGCCGGTATTACCGAAGTTGCTTTTGATCGTTCAGGTTTTAAATATCATGGTCGCGTGAAAGCTCTAGCAGATGCTGCACGTGAATCTGGTTTGCAATTTTAGGGGATTAGAAGAATGGCTACAGCACCTTCTCAAGGTAACACAAACACCGACGGGCTTGAAGAAAAGCTGGTATCAGTACGTCGAGTGGCTAAAGTGGTAAAAGGCGGTCGTGTTTTTGGCTTTTCTGCATTGACAGTTGTCGGTGATGGAGAAGGACGCGTTGGCTATGGTGTCAGTAAGGCACGTGAAGTTCCGAATGCGATTCAAAAGTCAATGGATCAGGCACGTAAGAATATGCGTCAGGTTTCGTTAAAAGGTGACACCTTACAATACACGATTATGGCGTCGACAGGTGCTGCGAAAGTTTATATGCAGCCGGCTTCAGAAGGGACTGGTATTTTAGCAGGCGGTGCCATGCGGGCAGTCTTTGAGGCCGTCGGTATTCATAACGTTTTAGGAAAATGTATTGGAACTAACAATCCTATTAACGTAGTTCGGGCAACGATTAACGGTCTGGCTGAAATGACAGATGCAAAACAGGTGGCAGCGAAACGCGGTCTACCTGTTGATAAAATTACGGGATAATAGTGATGGCGACACAAAAGACAGTCAGGGTCACTATGACCAAAAGTAAAATTGGTCGTTTACCTAAACACAAAGCATGTTTAAGCGGTTTGGGTTTGCGGAAAATCAATCAAACAGTAGAGGTTATTGATACCCCAGAAAATAGGGGCATGATCAATAAAATCTCATATATGCTTAGAGTAGAGGCGGAGTAATGTTTTTAAATACCATTAAACCGAGTGCCGGAACAAAGAAAAAAGCCAAAAGAGTGGGCCGTGGGATTGGTTCTACTTTAGGTAAAACCTGTGGTCGTGGTCATAAAGGGCAAAAATCCAGAAGCGGTGGTTTTCATAAAGTAGGTTTTGAAGGTGGGCAAATGCCTTTGCAACGTCGATTACCTAAAGTGGGTTTTAGTTCTCGCTCTAAAAAATATACAGCGCAAGTTAGGTTATCAGAGCTTCAAGGGTTGGGTGTTGAGATAATCAGCCTACAAACGTTGATTGAAAATAATTTAGTTCCGGCAATTACTAAAAAAGCAAAAGTAATTATGTCCGGTGAACTTAATGAGGCAGTGAGCATTCAAGGTTTAGGGGTAACGCCCGGTGCAAGAGCTGTGATTGAATCCGCAGGCGGAAAAATAGAGGCGTAAGTGAATACTACAGCAGCGCAAATGCAAAATTCAGCAGGACGATTTTCTGAGCTACGCTCAAGATTGTTTTTTGTTCTAGGAGCTTTTTTTGTTTATCGTGTCGGTGCACATATACCGGTGCCGGGTGTAGACCCTGAGGCCTTGGCTTTGATGTTCAAGCAACAAGAAGGGTCTATTCTGGACATGTTTAACATGTTTTCCGGGGGTGCTTTAAAACGCTTGAGTATTTTTGCTTTAGGAATTATGCCTTACATTTCGGCATCAATTATCACCCAGTTATTGGGTGTGATGGTTCCCGCGGTTGAACGAATTAAAAAAGAAGGTGAGGCGGGGCGTCGAAAAATCACCCAATACACACGTTATGCGACTGTTGTATTAGCAACATTCCAATCCATCGGTGTTTCGCTTGCACTGCAATCGCAAACAGCAGGTGGTCTACCTGTGGTTATTAGTCCCGGAATTCATTTCGTATTTATTACCGCCGTCACACTGGTGACAGGTACGGTGTTTTTAATGTGGTTAGGTGAGCAAATCACCGAGCGCGGTATTGGTAATGGTATTTCGTTGATTATTTTTGCCGGTATCGTCGCAGGACTGCCTTCGGCTATTGGTGGCACCTTAGAATTAGCCCGTACGGGTGAACTTAACGGCGCTTTCATTATCGCCTTGTTTTTTATTGCTTTAGCGGTAACCGCTCTGGTTGTTTTTGTTGAGCGTGGCCAGCGACGCATTGTGATTAATTATCCCAAGCGTCAACAAGGTAAACGAATGTACGCCGGTCAAAGTAGTTTTTTACCGTTAAAATTAAATATGGCCGGTGTGATACCCCCCATCTTCGCTTCCAGTATTATTTTGTTTCCATCCACTATTGCCGGTTGGTTTAGTGATGTTGAAGGGCTGGGCTGGTTACAGGAAGTTTCGATGGCGTTATCGCCTGGGCAACCGATCTATGTTATGTTTTACGCTCTGGCTATTATTTTCTTCTGCTTTTTCTATACGGCATTAGTTTTTAATGCCAAAGACACAGCGGATAACTTAAAGAAATCAGGTGCATTTGTACCCGGTATACGACCCGGTCAGCAAACGACGATATTTGTCGATAAGGTGTTGACGCGGCTAACCTTAATTGGGGCTGTTTATATTACCGCTGTCTGTTTGTTACCGGAATTCCTGATCGTTTACTGGAATGTTCCTTTCTACTTTGGCGGTACATCGTTATTGATTATTGTCGTCGTGGTGATGGATTTTATGTCGCAAACACAAACGCTTATGATGTCTCAGCAATACGAAGGCATTATGAAAAAAGCGAATTTCAAAAAATAAATTTATTTAGAGAATAGGAAAAGCTGATGAAAGTAAGAGCTTCCGTCAAAAGAATTTGTAAAAACTGTAAAGTGATAAAGCGTAATGGTGTTGTTCGCGTTATTTGTAAAGATGGGCGTCATAAACAGCGCCAGGGTTAGTTTTTTATTGAGCTAAAATGGTGGAAATGATATAATTTTCTGCTTAACTTTAGAGTTTGTAATAGGAGATAGGTTAGATGGCACGTATTGCCGGAATAAATATATCAGATCATAAACATGCCGTCATAGCGTTGACAGCAATTTATGGTATTGGTCGTACAACAGCAAGTCAAATATGTAATGAAGTCAATATTAAGCCGGATGTAAAAATTCGTGAGTTGACTGAAGAGCAATTAGAGTTAATTCGTACCGTGGTTTCAAAGATAACTGTTGAAGGTGATCTGCGTCGTGAAGTCACTATGAATATTAAACGGTTAATGGATTTGGGTTGTTTTCGAGGTATTCGCCATAGACGTGGCTTGCCGCTACGTGGCCAGAGAACACAAACCAACGCAAGAACGCGAAAGGGTCCAAGAAAAGCCATTCGTAAATAACAGCAGTTAAGAGGATACAATATGGCAGCTCCGAGCCGTAATAAAAAAAGAATTAAAAGAGAAGTCGCCGATGGGATTGCCCATGTGCACGCCTCTTTTAACAACACCATTATTACTATTACAGATCGTAAAGGTAATGCACTGTCTTGGGCCACAGCCGGGGGTTCAGGTTTTCGTGGGTCTAGAAAAAGTACGCCATTTGCAGCGCAGGTGGCAGCAGAAAGAGCCGGTGAAGTGGCTAAGGAATATGGGGTTAAAAACCTTGATGTTATGATTAAAGGCCCGGGCCCGGGTCGTGATTCCACCATACGGTCGCTGAATGCAATTGGGTTTAAAATCAATAGTATTGTTGATGTAACACCGATTCCGCATAATGGTTGTCGTCCGCCTAAGAAACGTCGCGTATAAAGAATTTTGGAGTAATTTAGAAATGGCAAGATATTTAGGACCTACCTGTAAACTGAGTCGACGAGAAGGCACTGACTTATTTCTTAAAAGTCGTGGTAAATCGTTAGAGGGAAAGTGTAAATTAGACACACCTCCGGGACAGCACGGTGTCAGACGGAACAGACCGTCAAACTATGCCCTGCAGTTACGCGCTAAACAACGGATGCGTAGAATCTACGGGGTATTAGAAAAACAGTTCAGGAATTACTATAAATCAGCAGCCGGACAAAAAGGTTCAACCGGTGAGAACTTGTTGAATTTATTAGAAACACGGCTTGATAATGTGGTTTACAGAATGGGTTACGCTGCAACACGTGCAGAAGCCAGACAACTGGTTTCACATAAGGCGATTCTATTAAACGATCAAATCAATAATATTCCGTCTGCTAAAGTGAGTCCGGGTGATGTCGTTTCGATCCGTGAAAAATCAAAAAAACAATTACGTATCATTGATGCGTTAACGGTTGCTGAGCAGTATGGTTTTCCTATTTGGATGGATATTGATGTTAAAGCGATGTCGGGTACGTTTAAATCTCTCCCAGATCGTGTTGATTTGGGCAGTGATATGAATGAATTACTGGTCGTTGAGCTTTATTCTAAATAATTGATTGATTGAGGTTGCTTATATGCAGAATCCGTTATCCGGATTGTTAAGACCTGGCATGGTTCGAGTCGAAACCATTAGCACGAACCGTTCTAAAGTTATCATTGAGCCACTGGAACGTGGTTATGGTCATACTTTAGGGAATGCGTTAAGGCGAGTGATTTTATCGACTATTCCTGGTTTTGCTGTTACTGAGATTGAAATAGAGGGTGTTCAACATGAATACTCGTCTATCGAAGGGGTTCAGGAGGATATGATTGACATCATTCTGAATCTTAAAAATTTAGCCATTGTGCTTCATGAAAAAACAGAAGTTGAACTGACGGTATCAAAACAAGGCCCGGGTGCAGTGTTAGCCGGTGATATTGCCTTAACACATGATGTTGAGATTATTAATCCTGAATTAGTGATTGCAAATATCACACAAGATGTTAGTTTTGAGCTGAGGATAGTTGTTAAAGGTGGTCGAGGCTATGAGTCTGCTGCGGATAGAAAAAAATCAACTGACAATACCTCGGTTACTGCTATTCAAATTGATTCAGCGTTTAGCCCTATTCGTAATGTTGCTTATTCGGTTGATAAAACCCGGGTTGATCAGCGCACGGGCTTAGATAAATTGATTATTAATCTGGAAACCAATGGTACGGTCGATCCGGAAGAAACGATCAAGATGGCGGCGACAGTTCTGCATGACCAATTGTCGGTTTTTGTTGATTTTACCAAGGTTTCTGAACTTGAGGTTGTTGAATCGGTTGAACCCGAAGAACAGTATGATCCCGTTCTGATGCGTCCGGTTGACGATTTGGAACTGACTGTTAGATCAGCGAATTGTTTAAAAGCAGAAAATGTTTTTTACATCGGTGATTTGATTCAACGGACTGAAAATGAATTACTTAAAACACCGAATTTAGGCAAGAAGTCATTGACTGAAATAAAAGATGTATTGGGAACCAAAGGTTTGACCTTAGGCATGCGTCTTGAAAATTGGCCTCCTGAAGGTTTAGCACGTCGTATTGACGATAATATTTAAAAAATAATAAGGTTTGCGTCGAAATGAGACATCGTAAAACAGGTAGAAAATTAAACAGGAACAGTAGTCACCGTAAAGCATTATTCAGCAATATGGTTAATTCCTTGATTAAACATGAAATCATTAAAACGACGCTGCCAAAAGCTAAAGAGCTTAGAGGTTTTGCTGAGCCGTTGATTACCTTGGCAAAAACTGACTCGGTAGCCAAGCGTCGTTTAGCGTTTGCACGGTTACGTGATAAAGATTCAGTGGCTAAATTGTTTGCAGAATTAGGCCCTCGTTATCAAGAGCGTCCCGGCGGTTATTTGCGGGTGCTTAAATGTGGCTTTAGAAC
>MPSY01000302.1 GCA_001901525.1 Methylococcales bacterium OPU3_GD_OMZ
CGCCTTTGCTGGGAGAGGCTTTTTTAATTTCTGCAATGATTGCCGGTTGCTTTGCTCGTGCTTTTGTTTGTAGTGCATTAGCAAATCCTCTGGGGGCTTCGGTTTCTTGAATAATCGCCTCTAAGTCGTTAATTGACATGCGGGCTTTTCTTCGGCTTATCTCATCGGCTTTTGTAGCTAAGATTTGAGTGAGAATATCGGGTGGGTTAGTCATAATTTATTAAATAGAAGGTCACTTTTATAAACGATTGGAAATCAGGCAGAGTTGTTCCAGTTTTTCAAAAGCAACTCCATTATCAATAATGTGTTGTGCTTTTTGTATGCCTGAGTCTAGGGTGTCTGTTAAATTTGCGGCATAAATAGCGGCGCCTGCATTCAGGCAGACAATGTCTTTTGCCGGCCCTGGCTCTCCTCTGAGTACCTTTTTTAAGGTATCAAGGCTGCTCTGAATACTATCAACCGCTAGGGTGCTGAGCGGCGCACGTTGAAAGCCAAATTGTTCGGGGGTA
>MPSY01000303.1 GCA_001901525.1 Methylococcales bacterium OPU3_GD_OMZ
GGCTTTGATTGTTTTGCTTCCTATTCGTAAAAAGGCAGGGTCAGAAGCGAGTCGGGTGATTATGGGTTGTTTAGCGGACCTTGTTATTCGTTATCGACGGGTATTGCTGGTTATTAATACGGTCTTAGCGGTGGTGTTAATTTGTTTTGCGCCGCAAAATGAATTGAATGATGAGTTTGTTAAGTATTTTGATGAGACCGTAGAGTTTCGACAAGCCACTGAATTTTTAACTGAAAATATGGGCGGTATTTATTCCATTGAGGTGGTTGTTGAGTCCGGTGATGAAGGCGGAATTAATGAGCCCGCTTATTTATTGGCGGTAGCAGATTTGGTCGACTGGTTTCACAAGCAATCCGAAGTCGTTCATGTGAATACTTTGGTGGATACCTATAAACGCCTGAGTAAGAATATGCATGGGGATAATGATGCCTGGTTTATCTTGCCTGATGAGCGCAATTTAGCGGCACAGTATTTGTTGCTTTATGAAATGTCACTGCCGTATGGTTTGG
>MPSY01000304.1 GCA_001901525.1 Methylococcales bacterium OPU3_GD_OMZ
GGCTTTGATTGTTTTGCTTCCTATTCGTAAAAAGGCAGGGTCAGAAGCGAGTCGGAGGATTATGGGTTTTTTAGCGGACGTTGTTATTCGTTATCGAGGGCTATTGCTGGTTATCAATACGGTCTTAGCGGTGGCGTTAATTAGTTTTGCGCCGCAAAATGAATTGAATGATGAGTTTGTTAAGTATTTTGATGAAACCGTAGAATTCCGTCAGGCCACTGAGTTTTTAACTGAAAATATGGGTGGTATTTATTCCATTGAGGTGGTTGTTGAGTCTGGCGATGAAGGGGGAATTAATGAGCCCGCTTATTTATTGGCGGTAGAGGGTTTGGTCGACTGGTTTTACCAGCAACCCGAAGTCGTTCATGTGAATACTTTGGTGGATACCTATAAACGCCTGAATAAGAATATGCATGGGGATGATGATGCCTGGTTTATCTTGCCTGATGAGCGTAATTTAGCGGCACAGTATTTGTTGCTTTATGAAATGTCACTGCCGTATGGTTTGG
>MPSY01000187.1 GCA_001901525.1 Methylococcales bacterium OPU3_GD_OMZ
AAGAAATCTGAAGGTTATTTTAAGGCAGGTAAACAAGAAGCTCTTTGGTCTTATTCCTGAATCAGTGACTTAAAAGCAATAAAGACCTCCCTGCCCCCAGTAATAACAGGGCTTTCGGTGGTATAATTAGCACTTTTTTTTATTCACCCAATTAGTGAATTTACAGCATGCGCCGATTTAAACTTGTACAGTCCAAAACCGAAGTTATCACACCTCACGGCGGTTTAGCTTTAGTTAGTCATTGCCTTAATCAACACACGTCACTCAATAAAACGTCTCGCAGTATTGCGAAGCGACATGGCATTCCTAATATCGATCTTATCCGTACCTACTTAGGGTTAATCTGCGTTGGTAAAAGTGACTTCGAAGCCGTTGAGACAGCTCGCAACGACCCTTTTTTCAAAGTAGCCATGGGCCTTAAGCAATCACCATCCTCAGCGCGCTTACGTCAGCGCTTTGATGAGGACGCGCAGGCCTTGATTCCGCTTTTAGATAATGCCAGTATTGAGCTCATGCAAAACCTCCAAGTCCCAGTCAGCGGGTTATCCACAGGCCACGTTCCAGTCGACATTGATGTGTTTCCCATGGATAACAGCAACACTAAAAAAGAAGGCGTTTCTTACACTTATAAAGGCCACGATGGCTATGCACCCATTGCTGCTTACTTAGGTTGTGAGGGCTGGTCTTTAGCCTGTGAACTTCGCCCCGGTAGCCAGCATGCTAACAATGAATTTATCTGCGCTTTAGATCGCATATTACCTCGTGCAAAGTCCCTAAGCGATCAGCCACTATTGGTTCGTTTGGATAGTGCTCATGACGCCGCTGAAAATCGCAAGTACTTGTATGAACAAGGGGTGGATTACTTAATCAAATGGAACCCTCGTAAACAGGATCTTTTGGCTTGGTACGCCAAAGCGGACTCGGCCTCGTTATGGTCCCACGATCGCCCAGGCAAGATGCATGCTGTGTATAGCGAAATACTCAGCGAATCCCCTTATGTGCGGCGAGTCATTAAAGTCACAGCACGAGCGAGTGATACTAATGGGCAGATGTTTTTAGAACCACAAATTAATTTGGACGGCTGGATCACATCATTACGCCCAGAAACAGCAGATGATAAAACCATCATTGGCCTGTATCAAGACCATGCAACGTCAGAGCAATTTCACAGTGAGTTCAAAACTGACCTGGACCTAGAGCGTCTTCCTTCAGGGAAGTTTGCCACCAACGATCTGGTCATGTCATTTGCGGTATTGGCTTACAATATTCTACGTTGGATAGGACTGCGAGGCCTAATGGGAGATGATGCTCCCGTGCGGCATAAAGCTAAACGGCGGCGCTTAAAAACTGTCATGCAGGAGTTGATGTACATGGCCTGTCGACTGGTTGAAAGTGGCCGCCAACAAACGTTACGCTTTGGTCAACATTGTCCAGGATTCAAATCGTTTAGTGCGGTGTACGGCACGATATAGATTGACTATGTAGGTCAAACAAACTGTAGACGAGAACGATTCCGTGGTCTACTTCGCCTGAAATTTACAATAAGCATCGAAAGCCTCCAAAAAGTGTTGGAAAGCACCCGTCACGTATGTATTACCCTTCAAAACATGGCAGTTGGTTCAGGGAAAGCTGATTCTTAAAGAGCGGCGGCCAATTTAACAAATTTGGCAGTGTAGGTCGGATAGAGTCACTGATTCAGGATTATGTCTAACACTCATAGAAACCCGACAGACACCGAAATTAATGCCGTTATTAAA
>MPSY01000057.1:0-7646 GCA_001901525.1 Methylococcales bacterium OPU3_GD_OMZ
CATTGCTGAGTTGTGTCGACGAGAAGGTATTAATCCTAATGTTTATTACCGCTGGCCCCTTGTTTTTCGGGAATACCCAGGCTTTCGTTAAGGTCATCCGAACTATTCCTGTTGACAGCAAGCATATAATTTTTGATCTGAGTCAGGTGTATTATTTAGACCACAGCGGAATCTACACTTTAGAGGAAAGCTTACAACACCCTGTTAACTCCCATGAAGTCTATATTGTTGGGTTAAATGTCCCCCTGCAACGTCGACTGGAAAAAATGAAAATAATCCCACAGTTAATCCAACCTGACCATGTGGTAGAAAGTTTTGAGCAGCTCGATATCGAGCAACATACACCCCTCTCAAAAAAACGCTCAAAGAACTAATTCATGATCCCTTTCTTTGCGCTAAATAGGCTTTATAATCAAGCCAGCCTTTAACCGTAGCAAACCCCCAAACACGCTGCGATCGTCCCCTCATAAATAACGTCCAACACGGCTGACCTGCATTGATCTCCAAATAATGCATTTCCGTTGCTTTGGCAATCCGCAAGGAACCGGGACCACGCCAAAACCGACCCACAGGCGTGGTTTCAAAATACCCCCCCTTAAGAACCAGTGTAGCCCAGTTCCAGGGATGATCATGAAGCACCGGTTCATCGGATAATAATATCCGGTGTAAATAAATATTAAACGGAAACTTCTGACTTTGGTCTTGAAACTCTTTTTTCCCTCTGAAAAGCAAATAATAACGAACCATATAAGGCCTTAGGCCATCGCGGTCATAAATAAGACGTTTGGGCGGCCACTTAAATTTAAATAATTTACTCAAAACAATCCTATTTCTTGAACGCTACCTGAACCGTATTCTGATTATCAGTAAATACCTAATTATGGGTCAAGTTGATATACTCAACCCCTAGTCGAAAGTCCTCGGGTGCCGACCACTTCACACGGGCAGAACCGCAAAAACTTAACGTGGGTACTTCGAGAGTAACCCGTTCGTCCTCAGTGGCCGGACACTCCGCATTTAATTTAACCGATAAACCATTCAAACCAATATCTTCGCTGAGAAAAGAATACCATTGCTGTTGCCAAAATAACTGCCCTTGAACCTGAGCTCCTGTTCGTGGTAAGCGGCGCTTGAAAACCATAAAACCAGAATTAAAATTAATCTCAGAAAATTTCATTGATATTACAAACCGTCGATTAACTAATTCTACAGTTACAATTGAAGCAAGCCCTGTCACTTCAGGATTAAAAACATAAAAACTAATCCCATCTGATTTACCGTCTAACAGAGCATAAAATTCTTGTTCAGATTTTATCTGAAAACTATCTTTTAGCTCAATCAAAAAACCAGTCGTTGACATATTTTTAACCGTGAAAAACAATTCGGTTTCTGCTTCCTTAATACACCCTGATGACCCTATCACAAAACGTTCTGCTCTTGTCTTCATCCTACCCCCTTTTAAACCAATGGCATTGAAACTGACGCTAACAGTATCAAACATTTAATAGTCTAGAGACATACGCAATTAATACAATTGCATCCAAAACGCCATCTAGTCATTTGAGTTAGTGTACGGCGTCAGTTTCTAGACTTGCAGTGATGTGACGCGGTGACACAGACGCAAGACCACTCGCATGCCGAAGCCATTAACTACCGCGTCATTTTTACCGCTTGCTTGGGCTGAGGTGACCAAAAAAAGCTTTATCAAAAAGTACTGCGCTTACTCTATTCTCTAATAAATACCGCAAACAGAGCCATCTAAAACCAGAATAATTAGTTGATCTTTGGCATAGCAAATTACATAAGAGTAAATTGAATTAACTACTTGCTTTACAGTTTATTTAAGTAAGTCAATACAACTTTAAGTTCAATAAAAAGCCATACAAATAAAAAACACCAGAGCTTTTAATATAAGCAAAAAAATACAATAAAGGATTGAAAATTAACTTTTAGTCATTATATTCCTAATATATCAGCGTTCATGAGCTTAAAGATTTCGTAAACAATTTACTTTTAATTACTCTAATTCTGATACTATCTTTCATTCATCAAAAGCCTTCAACAACTACTTTAATATGACTAAAAAACACGGTGAATTAAATTCAATAATTAGCAACCCAATCGCAAATATACAACAGAATTTTTTTTCCGGAATTGTCGTTTTCCTCGTTGCATTACCTCTGTGCCTAGGTATATCTTTAGCTTCGGGAGCACCTACATCCGCAGGCCTTATCGCTGGAATCGTAGGCGGAATCATTGTCGGCTTTTTAAGCCCCTCACCATTAGGGGTTAGTGGTCCAGCGGCCGGTTTAGTTGCTCTCGCTTATACCGGCATTGAAGAATTAACTTTCCCAGTTTTTTTGCTGGCTGTGGTCTTTGCTGGCGTGATCCAAATTATCATGGGATTACTTCGCCTTGGCATAATCGGGACTTATTTTCCATCTTCAGTTATCAAGGGCATGCTATTCGGTATTGGCCTCATCATTATTCTTAAACAAATACCACATGCCATCGGATACGATAAAGATTATGAAGGTGATATGGACTTCCTTCAAGAAGATGGTTTTACCTCTTTTTCTGAACTTGAGCATATGCTCAACTTCTTTTCACCTGGATGTTTACTGATTTCTATAACATCATTCTTTATACTGTTACTTTGGGAGAATAAATCTTTTGGACAATTTAAATTCACTAAGTTAATACCTGCTCCATTACTTGCCGTTCTTAGTGGTGTTTCCTTAAACCAGATTTTTATCTCTTTTTATCCAGAGCTAGCCCTAACGGCCAACCATCTTGTTTCTATCCTGACAAGTGATGCTGGTACTGATTTCTTTACATTCCTTTTTTTTCCAGATTTTTCTAAATGGCAACAACTTGAAGTCTATTCAACTGGAATAATTATAGCTTTGGTTGCAAGTCTTGAAACATTACTTTGTCTTGAAGCAGCCGACAAAATGGACCCTTATAAAAGAACAACTCCTGCTAATAAAGAACTCTTAGCGCAAGGTACCGGTAACATTATTTCCGGGTTAATTGGTGGCCTTCCCATAACCCAAGTTATTGTCAGAAGTTCTGCCAATATTCAAGCCCATGCGAAAGATAAAACTTCCACTATCTTTCATGGCTTTCTATTGCTTTTTTCTATTCTTTTTATACCTAATTTAATCAGCAAAATTCCGTTAGCCTGTCTTGCTGCATTAATGATTGTTGTCGGTGCTAAATTGGCTAGACCTCAAGACCTTCTCAAAATGTACCGTTCCGGACTTTATATTTTTATTCCCTTTATAACGACTGTGATTGTATTAACCCTTACTAACTTATTAATGGGCATAACTATTGGTCTTGTTATAGCAATCGGTTCCATTATCATCGAACATTATCGAATGGCTCAGAAATTCAAAGTAGTTAAAGAAAAAGAAAGAACCACTATTTATTTGTCTGAACATATTTCATTTCTAAGCAAACCCAACTTACACAAACTACTCACCGGCCAAGACAAAAATTCAGTTTTAATTGTTGATGCAAGAAAAAGCAAATTTATTGACCATGACATCGAAGAAATCCTTGAAAATTTTAAAAGCGAAGCCAAACTAAAAAACATCACTTACAATATTATCGATCAGGAAACATAATTTTTCAGGTGCTGGCTTATGATCCTTTCCTGTATGCTAATTAAACTTTATAATCAAGCCAGCCAGACTTTGACCGAAGTTCCCCAAGTTTAGCTTCGGTCATCCACTCAAAAAATAACGTCAAAAACAGCTATTGTCATTGATTTACAAATAATGTATTTCAGTTGCTCTGGCAATCCACAATGAACCGGGAGTACACTAAACCGCCCCATAGACGTTGTTTCAAAACATCTCCCTTAAGAACCAATGGTATTAAAACAGAACTTAACTGCATCAAGCATTCTAAAGTCTAAATAGATACGCAATTATTACAATTGCAGCCAATCCCAACAAATCATCCAAAAAATAACCTATTGCATAAAATTACTTTTAGAAGGCTCACTAATTTTTGATACTATTAGTATTTTGTTGTTAATCTGGCTTTACAATGCGCATCTCCCCTTATTTACCTATCGCACTAATCCTTCTCCTTTTTGCTGGCTTAGCCCTGCTAACAGTGACCAAAAGCCCATCAGGGGAGGCCAATCGCATAGCAGGAAAAACATTCCTGGCCAATAATGCAAAACAAGAAGGCATCAACACAACATCTTCAGGACTGCAATACCAAATACTGACAGAAGGCGCCGGAGAACGACCCGTAGCCACCGATAAAATCACCGTACACTATCAAGGCAGTACCCTTGATGGCGATATCTTTGACAGTTCCTATAACCGAGGTCACCCACTAACCATCTCTCTGGCCAATGTTATTCCCGGTTGGACAGAAGGTCTGCAACTCATGAGAACCGGTGCTAAATACCGATTATTTATTCCTTCAGAATTGGCCTATGGCAGTCAGGGTGCAGGCACTGATATTGAACCGGATGCCACCCTGATATTCGACGTTGAATTAATCCGCATCCACTGATGTCTTAACTTTTAACCCTCATCTGAGGAAAACCATCAAACAACATTTAAAGATTTACATCTCCGGGCACGTTCAAGGTGTTTTCTTTAGAGTCAGCACCCAGAAAAAAGCCCATCGCTTTGGCATTACCGGCTGGGTACGAAATTGTGCGGATGGCCGCGTAGAAATAGATGCCTCAGGCGAGCAAACAGACATGGAAAAATTTATAAACTGGTGTCACCAAGGCCCCGACTCAGCCCACGTTAGTCAGGTCAGCACCCAAACCCTACCCGATGCAATTGCATCCCCTCATTTTAAAATCCACTAAGAAAAAACCACCTTAAAAATGGTAACTCAACTCAAACCGTAATTGATCATCTTTTCGTAAACTATAAGAAAAATCACTCTCTGCAACTTGTGTTAACACTCTCAATTCGAGCGCCATTTTCCAACTATCCCCCAACCGACGACTGGCCTCAATACTGTATGACTGGGTTCGTCGACGACGGTCAATAATCATACCGGCCAGCAACTCACTACTTTGTATATCATTCAGCGTTAATCTAAAACCCGCCATAATATCGTCCTGATAAAAAACCGGTGCATTAAATCCCCGACTGTCATACATGTATTCCACTAACACGCCAAAATCAGCGCCGCTGCTAAAAACATTAAACCAGGTATATTCTAAGCCACCTGTTCCGGCAAAATAAGTCTGCCCCTGGCCTTCTCGAACAATGGACTCTAGCTTCCATAGCCAATTCTCATCGGTCAACTGAAGTTCTAGCCCAGCTTGGTTGATTTGTTCATAATAAGCTGTGAATTGATCGTCACCATTATTATTTTTTGTCCTTAAAAACCGTGGTGTCCGGCTAGTGCCATGAAAAAATGACAGTGCAAAATCCCATTGATCCACCGATCGCACATATCTTGCCGCAACTGCAAGATGTCGTTCAAACCCCTTAGAGTCATAATGGGCTTGTTCGGTATTTACTCGTGGACTGAAGCGTAACCGTCCTTGAACTCCTGGAAAAACAGCCTCTCTAAAGCCTGTTAATAAAAATAAATCAAGTGTTCCGCCCTGTGAGTCAATTAAAGCCAAATTAATCATCGGCTGACCTAATTTATCCTCAGTATCTGAATTCTCAACACGGTCAGTTTGATTAATAATATCAACTAAATGCTGTGACTCTGTAACCCCCCAAAACTCTTTACGAATCCCAACCCTTAACTCCCAATAGTCAGCGACTTTTAACCAATTTAATTCCCTAATATCAAAATGAGTCCGCCGGCCATCATGTTCCGACCACCTGAAAAACGGGACAAAAACAAGACTTTCGCGGCCGTTATCCCACTCATGATAAAATTCCGCTTCTATCACCCCAGACAGATAATGACGCTGTTGCTGGTTTTCTAAGGGCGACTCCCAAAAGCCTAAACTTTCAATACCGCCATAGCCTGAAACCTCCCATGCTAACAGTGACTTAACAGGGAGTACTATCAATACCCAAAAAAGCACTCGTTGAGTGCACATCATGGCATTCTTATTCATTCAACGAAGCTATGGGGTTATTTAGAAACAGGGCTGCCCAGAACAAAAACAAGACCCCGCTAGAAAAGACGTTAACGCGCACGCTTTAACGTATTACGGTCAAAATCTCGCCCACCCAGTCCTTGCTGAAACTGATAGTTTTTATTAATCAACTCTGTACTTTTACCGGTCTGATGATTGGTCATAACCATTCCATCCGCCCGCCAAAACTGCTTTAAATACTGCTGATAACCTTGATAGATTAACGTTTTAAGTAACGCATCCTTACGGTCATAATAATCTATCTTAACCGGAATATATCGCTCACTATCAATCCATACCTGTTCTCGGGTATAACCTGAATACCGGTATTGGGGAATAAATTCAAGCACAAAACAGGGGCGCTCCTGATAACTCTCTGCACGGATAAAACGGTAACTAAACTTTGGAATTTCAAACGACGTTAAATCCTCAAAAGCATACTCACTACCCAAAAAAGGTCCTGACTTATTGCTTGAGGAAATACGTTTTACTCGCTTTAATGCCGGCAAATATAACCATTGCTCATCCGCCGTTAACGGATGGGTGAAACTCAAAAAAGCCGTTCCTTTAATATCTCTCGGTCGATCAAAAATCGTTAAACTCTTATCGCCGTCACCGATAATCTCCAGTGTTTTCATCGACAAACTGCGCAAACTTTCAGCCCCGGATTTGTTTCTCAGGATCATCACCATATCCATTTGTACGTCCCCAAAACCGGTATCGCGACGATCCACTTCCGTTATAATTTCTAAGCCACGGGGATTTATTGCCTCAATGGCACTCGCCGCATTCGAAAGCATCCAAAAAACTGTTATGAATAGTAATTGTTTTATCATTTTCCCATGCGCATTAATAAAGGGGGTAAAAATAACAAATCCATCACTAAGGCAACGGTTATTGTCATTGCGGTCATAAAGCCCATCGTTGAATTCATCGTAAAGTGTGAGAGCGTTAAAATAGCAAAACCACTGACGAGTACAACCGAAGTAATCCATAAAGCCACACCTACCGTTGAAAAAGCATAGCGTACAGCATCTTCCTGTGACATCTGTCGCTCTTGTCTAGCGAAGCGATACTTACTCATAAAATGAACCGTATCATCAACAACAATACCCAAGGTTAAACCCGTGACCACTGATAATCCCAAACCAATTCTGCCATCAATAAAATACCATAAGCCAAATGCAACGCCCGCAGGGATTAAATTAGGCACTAAGCTCACCAATCCTAATCGAATTGATTTGAACGCAATCATTAGAATCATGGAAATTAAAATTAAAGCACAAAAAGTTCCACCCATCATACGAATAATATTGCGCTTACCAATATGGGAAAACATTAATGTAGGACTGGTTGCCTCCACACTATAGATGGGCAAATGCGTTTCAACCCATAGCCTTGTACGTTGCTCAAAAGCTAACATTTGATTGGAACTTAAATCTTTTAGACTGACAATTAAACGACTTCCTGATTTATTAATATTAACTTGATTATTTAAATCCAAACCATACGGCAGTGACATTTCATAAAGCAACAAATACTGTGCCGCTAAATT
>MPSY01000057.1:8100-12730 GCA_001901525.1 Methylococcales bacterium OPU3_GD_OMZ
CCGACTCGCTTCTGACCCTGCCTTTTTACGAATAGGAAGCAAAACAATCAAAGCCGGTAGTAAAATAACCGTCAAAATAAATGCCAATGTAACACCAATAGCCACCATGTTCCCTAAATCTCGAAAAGGTGGCGCATCACTAAAATTCATACTCAAAAAACCGATGACCGTTGTCACACTGGTTAAGAATATGGGCTTAAAGTTTATCCGTAGACTTTCCAGAACAGCGTCTTTTTTAAACATTCCTTCACGCATTAAATGAAATTGCGTCACCAAAAAATGCACGCAATCAGCCACCGTCATAGTCAGAATAATAGTGGGTGCTATTGCCGATGTTGGGGTTAAATACCACCCCAACCAACCGGCAATGCCCATTGCAGGAAAAATGGCACCTAAAATAATGACCCCGACTGCCAGCGTCGCCATCACTGACCGGAAGAACAACAGTAAGGTTATAAAAACAATGCCATACATCAAGGGTACCAGCGTTTTATTATCCTGCATGGCTGCCTCACCAAAGGCATTATTCATCATAACCATCCCACTCAAATGCAAACGAAGACCCGGGTTTTGCTGTTCTATTTCAGCGGCCAACTCTCTAACTTTTTTAGCAACTTCAAATGAGGCCTGCGCTGATTTATCAGGCAACTGAAGCGTCACATTGACACCACCAACATGGCCACTCGTTGAGACCAAACGATTTACCAATAAGGGTTCTGAAAGCGCGACCTTCTTGACGCTTGCCAATGCTTGCTGATTCATTTGCTGTGGATTTAAGACTAAATCTGCCACCACTAAATCATCCTCTTTTGCAATCGTATGTTGAAAATTCGTGACCGAATCAACACGGCTTGCATAAGGCAACTGCCACGCTGAGGTCGTTAAAGACTGAATCGCCAGCAGTGTGTTTTTATCAAAAATAGTTCCTGATTCTGGCTCCACAACAAACAAGACATTATCATTTCTATCGTATGTCTTTTGTATCTTTTCAAAGACTTGTAACTGTGGATTGTCCGGGCCAAAAAAAACTTGATAATCATTTCTAAACCCAAGCTCCTTAACCCCTAATGACAAAAGTACCAAAGTCAGTAAAGTGACCACAATGGTACGGTAAGGGCGGTCAACACCATATTTTAAAACCAGCATTAATTTACTACGGCTTTCAGACATTTTTGCTCAAACCATTTAATTCAAAAAGGATAACAGTCAAGAACAATCGCACCACGGTCTAAGTCTCAACCCAACGACAACACCCTGTCAACTTACTGGGCAATGTTATCTTAAAAACTTCATCACTGTACAACTTTATAAACCGTGTAAAATACCCTTTAAACTTTCACCAGGATTTGCATGCCACTGACTTCGCCCCTTTATCGTATTGCACTCACCCCCGGAGAACCGGCGGGGATTGGCTTAGATCTTTGCATAAAAATAGCCATGCAGAAGCAAACCTGTGAGTTAGTGATACTCACAGACCCTGCGCTACTGGCTGAACGTGCCCAACACTTAAATGCCTCCATAACCATTCAAACCTTTCAGCCCTCTCTAGCCCCTACGCTTTCCAAGGTCGGAACCATCAAGGTTTTACCGATTAAGCGGTCAGCGCCGGTAACACCCGGATATCTGGATAAAAGAAATGCTCAACATGTGTTAGACACCATAAAACAGGCCGCCGAAGGCTGTCTTAGCGGTCTTTTTGATGCTATGGTGACAGGACCTGTACACAAAGGCATCATCAATGATGCCGGCATAGCCTTTAGCGGACACACCGAATATATTGCCAACATAACCGGTCAGCAACCGGTCATGATGCTCACCACCCCGGGTTTACGCGTCGCCTTAGTCACCACCCATTTACCCCTTAAAGACATACCGGATGCGATAACCCAACAGCAATTAACACATGTCATAAGCACCGTCCATCATGACCTTCAACAGCGCTTCGGCATTAACAACCCAACGCTACTGGTTGCCGGACTCAATCCACACGCCGGCGAAAACGGTCATTTAGGCGATGAAGAAATTACGACCATCATTCCTGTAGTCACTGCATTACGAAACCAAGGTATGAGACTTATCGGCCCCTTACCCGCCGATACTTTATTCACCCCCAAATACCTAAAAACGGCTGATGCTGTGATTGCCATGTACCACGATCAGGGGCTGCCCGTGCTTAAACACCAAGGTTTTGGCAACGCCGTCAACATCACCTTAGGGCTTCCTGTTATCCGCACCTCTGTTGACCATGGAACAGCACTGGATTTAGCAGGCTCAGGATTAGCCAACGAAAATAGCTTAAACTGCGCTATCGATACCGCACAACAATTAATCCGCCATTAAAAACACTATGACTCATAAAGCCCGTAAACGTTTTGGCCAGAATTTCCTCCAAGACACCCATGTCATTGATAACATTCTGATGACTGCAAACCCTGAACACGATGAGCATTGGGTTGAAATTGGCCCGGGGCAAGGTGCGCTAACTGCACCGTTACTCGCTACCGGTGTGAAATTAGATCTCATTGAATTAGACCGTGACCTAGTCAGTTACTTAGCACATAAATTCGCTAACGAAGAACGATTAACCCTCCATAGTCAAGACGCTCTCACGGTGGATTTCAGCCAATTAACTACAAACTCTAACCGATTACATATTATCGGAAATCTACCTTACAATATTTCAACCCCACTACTTTTTCACCTGATGAAATATGCTGAACATATTCACAGTATGTATTTCATGTTACAAAAAGAAGTCGTTGAGCGCATTTGTGCCGCCCCCGGTAGCAAGCGATATGGTCGACTGACCATTATGCTGCAATACTACTGTCAGGCAGAACCTCTATTTGACGTCCCACCCGAAAGTTTTAATCCACAACCCAAAGTGATGTCTGCCATTTTCAAGCTCACGCCACACCGTCAAGCACCTGTAGACATCGCTAATCTTAAACACCTTAACCAAGTCGTGACCCAAGCCTTTTCACAACGCCGGAAAACGTTGCGAAATTCCCTGAAAAAATCTTTTACCGAAGCAGAAATAAGTGCGCTTGATATCAACCCTGAACTCAGAGCAGAAGCTATTTCTTTAGCCGAATTTGCTCGCTTAAGTAATCAGTTCACTTTAAAAAACCCATAGCGATTAACCGCTAATATTGCTTTAATAAGGGCTTTATTAATAGATGCCCACTGACGGAAATTACCACAATGAAAATGAGCGCAAAAGAGTTCCTAACTTGTGATAAAAAACAAATCACGTTATTAGGAATGTCTGGGGCAGGAAAAACAACCCTCGCCAATAAATTATCCCCAAAAAAATGGTTTCATTATTCAGGTGACTACCGCATTGGCACTCAATACTTATCCGAACCTATTTTAGATAATATAAAGCAACAGGCGATGGATACGCCTTTTCTAAAAGATCTGCTTATTTCAGATTCGATTTATATTTGCAATAACATTACCGTTGACAATCTAACACCTATTTCAAGTTTTATGGGAAAAATAGGCAGCCCGGAACTGGGCGGCCTATCCTTAAAAACATTCAAAAAACGACAACTTTTACACCGTGAGGCAGAAATAGCGGCGATGAAAGACGTCCCTAAGTTCATTAAGAAAGCGCAAGATATTTATGGTTACAACCATTTTATCAATGATGCCGGCGGCAGTGTTTGCGAACTCAATGATCCTGAGATTCTTAGCCTGTTAGCCCAACACACACTCATTATTTACATTAAAACATCTGAAGACCAAGAACAATTACTCTTTGAACGCGCGCAACAAGATCCTAAACCGCTTTACTACCGCGCTGATTTCCTCGATGAAAACCTCAAAGCCTTTATGGATGAATTCCACTACCGTTGTACCGAACAAATCCCGCCAAATGAATTTGTTTCCTGGATTTTTCCAAAATTATTTCACGCCCGTCTACCACGCTATCAGGCAATAGCTGATCAATACGGCTATACCGTGGATGCAAGTGCAGTAGCTCAGGTAAAAAACGAAGATGAGTTTATCAAGCTCATTGCTCAAACACTCGATCACGACTCATAAACAAGCGTTCATTATGCCTTTAGTAAACCTCACTAACTTACCGTCCTTTACCCGCCTGCAAGAAGAAGGGGAAGAAATATTATCTATCGAACGCGCCAAACAACAAGACATCCGAGAGCTCCATATCGGATTGTTAAATATGATGCCCGATGCTGCACTCGAAGCCACTGAACGACAATTCTGCCGACTCGTGGGCGCCTGTAACCAAATCGTTCAGTTCCATGTTCATATCTTCACTGTCGAAGGAATCGAAAGAGGCATCGAGGCCCAAAATCACATCGACAGCTATTACGAGTCCTTCGATAAGATACAACAAGATGGCTTAGATGCCCTCATCATTAGTGGTGCAAATGTTACCCACGCACATTTACAAGAAGAACCTTTTTGGGAACCTTTAACCGAGGTTTTCATCTGGGCCAAAAAAAATGTAACCTCAATTTTATGCTCCTGTCTGGCAACCCATGCACTGGTTCAAAAATGTTATCAAATTGAACGCACACGGCTAACCCATAAACGCTGGGGTGTTTTTGACCATACCGTACTCGACAATAGTCACCCTTTAGTTTCTGATATTAACACC
>MPSY01000188.1 GCA_001901525.1 Methylococcales bacterium OPU3_GD_OMZ
TTCAAAATTATTGCTCCCTTATCACTGCTGAATAGTCTGATTTTGCTATAATCAATGTTCTTGTCAATATGTAACTGTTTAAATAGTCCCAAAAACAACACTTATTTCTTCTAACGCCCCCATCACTCATCGTTACGAAATACGCCATGCCTGAACATTTGTTATTTTTGACTGGTAGACTGGCCGAAAAACAACTGCATAAAATTTTGACTCAAATGCAGCCGGAATTCACCTACACCGTTCACTCATTGGGTGTAAAAGTTGCAGCGCTTATCACCGCTGAGATGATTAGCAGGCGTTTAACCGACACCTTTAATGCCGACCGCATCATTATACCCGGACGATGTCGAGGCAATATTAATATGCTCGCTGAAAAATTCAACATTCCTTTTGAGCGAGGTCCTGAAGAACTCAAAGATTTACCCCTCTATTTTGGAAAGTCTTCGATCAAACACGATTTAAGTCACTACACCTTACAAATTTTTGCAGAAATTGTTGATGCCCCTAACAATTCTGTAGCGTCAACATTGGCACGTGCAGCCTATTACCGCCAACAAGGTGCCGATGTTATTGATATTGGTTGCTTGCCCGACACGCCTTTCCCACATTTAGAAACTGTTATCAAGGCACTCAAAGCAGAAGGCTATCAAGTCAGTATTGATTCCTTAGAACCTGATGATTTATTACGAGGTGGTCAGGCCGGTGCTGACTATATGCTTAGCTTACATGAAAATACCCTGTGGATCGCTGATGAAGTCAATAGCACACCGATTTTAATTCCTGAACAACACGGTCATCTGGATGGCCTTTTTCAGAGCATTAACACCCTGCAAGAAAAAAATAAAAATTTTATCGTTGACCCAATCCTTGACCCTATCCATTTTGGTTTTGCTGATTCACTGGTGAGATACCATCAAGTCAGACAACGCTACCCTAACGTTAACATGATGCTAGGGGTGGGTAATTTAACAGAACTCACCCATGCTGATACCCTCGGCATTAACACGCTACTATTAGGTCTGTGCTCCGAACTTAACATTGACGCTATTTTGACTACTGAAGTTAGCACCCATGCGCATCGGGCTGTAAAAGAGGCTGATTACGCCCGTCGAATCATGCACGCTGCCAAACAATCAGAAACCTTACCCAAACATATAGACGGTCATTTAATGGCACTGCATGAAACCGCACCGTTTCCCTACACCTTATCTGAAATAAAAGAACTGGCCAATCAAATAACGGATCCCAGCTACCGTATTCAAATCAGTCAAGAAGGCCTTCATATTTTCAATCGGGACGGTTTCAATTCCGCGACGGACCCCTTTGACCTTTACCCTAAGCTCGATCTAGGTAATGACAGCGGTCATGCTTTTTATTTAGGCGTTGAATTAGCAAGGGCTGAAATTGCTTGGCAATTGGGAAAACGTTTTAATCAAGATCAGCCACTTACCTGGGGGTGTGCGACTGAGGCCAACACTATAACTATTGATTTACACAATTTCAAACCCGCCGGAACCACTTTAGCAAAACCAAAAAAACCATGATTCAAGAAAGCATTGTTGTTACACAAGACGCACAAAAATCCGTTCATATCGCCCCGATGGGTATTCATGTGGTTCCTGAAGGGTTACTCATTTTGCCGTTTAAACCCTCAACAACCCTCAGTAATTTGATAACAACTGGCTCTGCAACCATTAATTATACTGACGATGTCAGAATATTTGCCGGCTGCTTAACCG
>MPSY01000058.1 GCA_001901525.1 Methylococcales bacterium OPU3_GD_OMZ
GTGTGCGAGTAGCATGAGGCCAGTTGTTGCTTGGTCGAGACGGTGGACTAAAAAACAAGGTCGTTGAGGTTGTGAGTGCACTTCAACCCAACGATTAATAGTGCAAGCATCGCCCCATTTGCTGCCTTGGCAGAATAATCCGTATGGTTTATACCAAATGGAATAGTCTTTTTCATCGCTAATTAAAGAGGGTGCTGGAGGTTCTTGATTTAAAATGGCGGTGTTATAGAAAAGCTGTAATTGGTCGCCCGGGTGAAGTTTTTTGTTGTTTCGTCGTAACCGTTGATCACGTTTTTCTTGATATAACCAAACGGCACCTTTTTGCATGGCAGATTTAAGGGTTTGCTGAGAGAGGCCCGTTTCGTGGGCCAAGATAGCACTGGGTTTTAGGTTGGTTTCGTTCAGTGTTATCGTATGGGTATGTTTTAAAATGGTCGTGCGAGGTTCTTTCATAGTCGGTTTATCGGTATAGCAAGGAAAAGTCTTTCAAGGTGGTTTGAAGGATTATTTTAACGAATAAAAATGTTGAGCCTAGTTTTTATTAGCAAGATGGTTGGCATCGGTGAAGTCTAGCGGAGGTGCATGCCATTAGCAGGTAGCTATGTTTTTTATTAGTTATATTTTTAATGTTAATATTCCATTGTTGTTTATTGTTTATGGAAAAAAACCTATTATGAACTTTTTAAAGGATAACAATTATTGGCTCGGTCAGTTTACTTTTTTTCTTAGACGTTTGATAGCTAAAATTCCCAAAGGTATTGTTAGAAATTGGTTGAAGAGTGGTCCTTATATTGAAGAAAGATTTGCGAATGGTCAAAGAAAGGTTTTGAGGCATTATCGTTATGGTAGGCGTCATGGGCTAACCATTTTATGGTACTCGAATGGTCAGCAGTTTGCCCAGGGTCATTATAAAAATGGTCGTGAAGAAGGGGTGTGGGAAGAATGGTGTGAGAATGGGGTTAAAAGGAAAGAAGGGCACTATCGGTCAGGTCAATTGGATGGGGTTTGGCGTGAATGGTTGGAAGACAGTCAACAGTTAGAGAAACAAGGTCATTATAAGAACGGTAAAAAGGTGGGGCTATGGACGTGTTGGTATGCGAATGGGCATAAGAAGTCTGAAGGTGAATTTAAGAAGGGTAAACAAGATGGTTTATGGTCTTATTGGTATGAGAGTGGTGATATTTTGCGAGAACAAAATATGCAAGTAGGTAAGTTGCATGGTTCTTATACCGTATGGAATACGCAAGGGTTGATGTATAAGAAGGAGTTGTATAGTGAAGGTGTTTTACAACAATCTTTATAATGAGTGGCTAGGTGCGAAGAAGGAAATTATTGAGACCGTCGAGGACTATTTATTTGGGTTTGTCTAGGGTTTTGGGCTTAGGGCTTAAGGTGTATTGAGGTCAGAAAATAACCTTTAGGATGCGCATGAGTAAAGTAGGGAATAAAACTGATAGTTGGGCGATAAAAACGATTAAAGATGTTCCGATAAAGCGCATAGATATCCTGAGTCTATTAAGTGACATATCTTTTTTAGCCCGTTCAAGTGGACGTTTAAAGTTTGATCATTTTAGCTAATAACAGCGCGTAATACGATTAGGCATATTGTCGCGTGACAAAATGTCGCAATGAAAATTAAAGATGGAGCGCTTATTTTTTATAATTATTATTGAGTGAGGTAGTGTAAGAAGTATTATGAAGAAACCAATTAAGCATTGTTATTGGGTTGTGCCTGGAAAGGTTTTAGCTGGTGAGCACCCAGTAGGGTTAAGTGATTTAACACCGAGTGAAAATCTAGAGGCGTTAAAAAAAGAATCTGTCACCACTTTTATTGATTTAACCAGTGAGCAAGAAAGGCTGGCTTCATATGAATCACTTTTGGATGAACAGGATTATTATCGGTTTACAATAACCAATGTTGGCACACCCAGTTCGCCTCAAATAACCATGGCGATATTAGACCTTATTGATCAGCAAGCCACTAAAAAAGGGGTGGTTTATGTTCATTGCAGAGGAGGGGTGGGTAGAACAGGAACGATTATTGGTTGTTGGCTAGCGCGTAAAGGATTTAAGGGGAGTAATGCATTAGCGCAATTAAACGAATTGTGGGTGCATAACCCTAAGTCTGCGAAGACTGAATCACCTGAGACTCAAGCACAAAAAGATTATATTTTAGCATGGGAAGAGCATGTTTAACCTTAATTGATTAGGGTCTAGTTTAATGGTGAAATATTATGACGTTATTGTTATTGGAGCCGGTGCCTCTGGATTAATGTGTGCGTTAACGGCAGCTCAACGGGGACGTTCCGTTTTGGTATTAGAAGGGAGTAATAAAGCGGGTAAGAAAATTCTTATGTCTGGAGGCGGGCGGTGTAATTTCACTAATATGGAGGTGGACTCAACTAATTATATCTCTGCAAATCCTCACTTTTGTAAGTCTGCACTTAAACGTTACAGTCAGTGGGATTTTATAGAGACTGTTCAGCGTCACGATATTAAATATGAGCAACGTAAACACGGACAGTTGTTTTGCTTAGATTCTGCTAAAGATATTCTTAATATGTTATTAACCGATTGTGCAGAAAGTGCGGTTGTTTTAAAAACCGATGTGAAGATTGAGGCTGTGCAAGTGCAAACAGAAGGAACAGCCCGTTATCAGATTGATACGGGAACTGTTAGCTATCACTGTTATTCACTAGTTATTGCCACAGGTGCGTTATCAATTCCTAAAATGGGCGCGAGTGGTTTGGGTTATCAGATTGCAAAACAGTTTGGGATAAATGTTTTATCTTGCCGTGCTGGTTTGGTCCCTTTTACGTTTAGTGATCATTTTAAGGGGGTTGCTGAGCGATTATCTGGATTGGCTGTTGAGGTAGAGTTGAGTTGTGCAGGAGCTTCATTTCGAGAAAATATTTTATTTACCCATCGTGGATTAAGTGGGCCGGCAGCATTGCAAATATCAAATTATTGGCAGCCAGGTACATTGATAACGGTTAATTTGTTACCGGACCTTTCGTTAGTTGATTATTTGTTACGGCAAAAGTCAAAACAAGCGAAAGCGCTTTTGAAAACAGTGTTATCCGCTCATTTGGCGAAATCTCTGGTCAGTGAGTTACAAGTTATTTTTTGGTCTGAGTATGCTCAAACGCCTTTGGCTGAGATTCCTGATAAAAAGTTAAGGTTTGTTACAGAGCAACTACAATGTTTAAAATTAAAGCCTGCGGGAACAGAAGGGTACCGTACTGCAGAAGTCACGTTAGGTGGTGTTGATACTCATGAGCTTAATTCTAAAACTATGGAAGCCAAAAAACAGCCGGGATTGTTTTTTATCGGTGAAGTGGTTGATGTGACCGGGTGGTTGGGTGGATATAATTTCCAATGGGCTTGGTCTTCTGCGTATACTGCAGGGCAGTTTAGTTAGTATTTGAGCAACTAACTTGAAGTTTAATTAAAACGAGGAGGTTTTATGGGGGATTTGAACGGGCTGATGACGATTTCATCTTTATGGCGTTATCCAGTTAAATCCATGATTGGTGAGGAATTGCGCGCAACTGAGGTGGGTGATAAAGGTCTTTTAGGTGATCGATCTTCAGCACTTTTGGATGTGGAAACGGGCAAGATTGTTAGTGCTAAAAACCCGAAGCGGTGGCCTAATATTTTTTCATACCATTCTCGTTATGAAGACTTTCCATATTCGAATTGTGTGCGTATTACTTTACCTGATGGGTCGACCGTCAAGAGTGATGATCGACGTGTTAATGTGATTTTGAGTGAAGCTTTGGGGCGGGATGTTGAGTTTATTTCTCAAGCTCTGAATGAACCGCAATTAGAAGAGTACTGGCCTGATATTGCAGAGCTTGATAATAGAGATGTTGTGACTGACGAAGACATGCCAGCAGGCACTTTTTTTGATCTTGCGAAAATCCATTTGTTAACCACGTCAACACTCGCTGAGTTACGCAAGTTATATCCGGAAGGGCAATTTGAGTCGCGTCGTTTCAGGCCCAACATTATCATTAAAACTGATCAACCTGGTTTTGTTGAGAATGATTGGGTGGGTAAAATACTCAAGATAGGTAGTGAGGTTCAATTAAAAATAACGGACTTGTGTCCGCGCTGTGTAATGACGACAGTATCACAAGGGGACTTGCCCAAAGATACTAATATTTTACGGACAGCGGCACAGCACAATGGTGCGCATGTAGGTGTTTATGCAGACGTGTTAAGTGCCGGTACAATCACCTGTGACGATGTGGTGAGTATTGTCGATTGACCACTTCAAGGTGTGGTCAGGCCTGCGCTTTAGTTTTTTGGTTGGCTGAATAATCGCTTATTCATGAATTTTACTGACCATCTTTCGAATATTACCGACACCTCGATAAACAAAGAAGATGATAATGGGGATTGATATCCCTGTTATCAGGCTGGGATTGACTGCTATTCCAGAAGCTTTAATTGCTTTGGCAATATAGTTAAATAAACCGACGGTATAGTAACTGATGGCGGCAACAGAAAGTCCTTCAACGGTTGATTGCAGATGTAATTGTAAATTAGCACGTTTATCCATAGACGTGAGTAAAGACTGATTCTGTCGCTCTAAAGTGATATCAACACGGGTACGCAGTAATTGACTGGCCTTGCTGATTCTCTCTGAGAGCATGGTCAAACGTTTTTCAGTCACTACACAGGTATTAATCGTAGGTTCTAAGCGCCTGTTTAGAAATTCATTGATAGTTTGGACGCCGGGAATTCTGACTTCTTTAAGTTCGTTAATGCGTTGCTCAACGAGTTGATAATAGGCTGCTGTTTTAACGAATCGAGTGTGGGTGCTAGAAAAGCAATTTTCTATTTCAGCGGCTAAGGCTGTTAATTCATCGAGTAATTGACTGTCATCAATATCTAATTGATGCATAGATGTCGTTATGCGCAATAGATCTTGATCGGCACGAGTAAGTTTAGGCATTAACGCTTGTGCGACGGGATAGGCTTGCAATGACATAATACGAAAAACTTCAATATCACATAACCGTTGTAGGTATCGGCCGGCTTGGCGTGAATTAAGTTGGCGATCATAAATAACAAAACGGCTGAACCCATCTGCTTGTATTTTGAAATCGGTAAAGGCTAGCGCTGCCCCACTGGCAACTTCTGCACCGACTAAAGCACCGCCTGAAAAATGTTCAGCAATGTCTTGAAAGTCAGGTTGCGCTTCAGATTTAATGATAGCCGCGTGAATGGCGACCATAATCTTGCCGGGTAATGCTTTTAGCCATTCCGCAGGTATTTGATTGAGTACCGATTGGCTAAAGGGTGGGTGTTCTGAATGATGTTGGTAAAAAGTATAGGTACTGTATTCGCCGTGGTGCTGCCATTGAAATTGGAAATTTCCGAAATCATCACTAAAGTGAAGCGTATCTGACGAGGGTCGTGGCCGGTTAAAGGTCTCGCAGAGAGATTCTAGGTGTTTAAGTTCTATGATTTTTTGGTCACCATCGTGAATTAAGGCAATATGGGTTGCCTGTGCTGGGCTTTTAATCTTGATGGCTTGTCGAGCATGGGCCTCATGATGTAATTGTTCACGTAAGGCATGGTTGTCAGGCAGGGATGCTGAGAAAGTCATAGCGCGTAAATTTGTAATTTTAGATTGAGATACTGAGAACAGTCGTTACTTTATCATGTTAGGTAATTATAAAAAAAGTATCACCGTCTTTCTGGTTTAAAAGGATTAATCGAGTGCTTGCGCAGTGGCGTGTTAGAATGTGAACTCTCTGTTAGTGATAAAATAGAGAATTTTATTCGTGATGATATTATTAAACTCATTAAGATGATGACCGTGGTTATTACTGTAATTTGTTTATATGTTTCTACTTTATGACCTTAATTTTATATGATTTTTACGCAATTAAATGCCAGTCATTGCCAAGCTTATAAAAAGTTAATGCTGATGGCGACACAAGAGTCACCTTTTTCATGGATAACTTCTCATAATGAAGTGCGCACATTAACTGAACGGGAGATGACTGAAATGTTAGATCACGGTCAAAATGAGTCGTTGATTAATGTCGGTGTTTTGGGCACAAAAAAAGAATTGATAGCTTGCTTATCGCTAGCTTTTGCGACGCAACATAGACTTGCTCATAAGGCGACCTTGCATGGGTTGTATGTTTTGCCAGAATTTAGGCGGCAAGGCATTGCGCGAGAACTGCTTACGATGTGTATTAATAGCATTACGGAAAAACCGGAGGTGATTTATTTGGATGTGACCGTAGTCACTGCGGCACTCGCCGCACGTCAGTTCTATCGTGCAACGGGGTTCAGTTCTTTTGCTCTTGAGCCTGATGCGGTTAAAGTTGGCCAACATTATTATGGTCTTGAAAGTCTCAGAATGTCAGTCGGCTGAAGTTGTTTCTATAATGCTAAAGAACGCATAAATTATGTAGTTTATTAGCTAGAGTTATGAAATGCTTTTGACTAAAAACTTGTGACCTAGATGAATAAACTGAAAATTGCCAGTCTCTTGTTACTGCTCTTTTTTTTACCCCCTACATCCTTAAAAAACACGCCCTTTCTAACCATTAATGACCTGTCAATTGCTGGTTTTGAGCTTAAAAATATTCAATTGTTTTTGCTTGAATCAAGCGACCACCAAACTGAAATTAACGGCTCAGTGAGCCGACTTACTGCCCCAGAACTTTCTGATGGGGTCGTGATAAATAACATTTATTGTAGTCGTATAGTGTTCAGTGTGGACGCATTGACTTGTCAGCAGGGACGAGGGCAGTTATCGGTCTCAGGTATCTATGAAACCGTATTTGATTTTTTCTTACGAGTGAGTAAAACCCAAAATGAGCTTAAGTTAACAAGTTTGGCAGACATTGGGCGTGCTCGTTTTATACAAACGCCTGGCCGTGACGGTGCGAGTCAGTTGGACATTAATTTACAAGGCGTTACTAGCGGTGTAATTAAGCCATTATTGCCGTCTTATCGTTTTGATTGGGCACAGGGCACTATGGATGTAGCGACCAATATGATGTTTTCTAAAAGTGGCTTAACTGATTTACACAGTAATTTTGTTTTAAAAAGTGTTTCAATCCAAACGGATGATGGACGATATGCGGGTGAGGAATTGGACCTGGCGACCGTGTTGGATGTAACGATGCAGCAGCAGTGGCGTTGGCAGATTCAGGCAGAAATATCTCACGGTGAAATTTATCTAGATCCGGTCTATCATGCCAGCCCCGAGCAACCCCTAGTGTTTACAGCGAACGGTTTGTGGGATGTGAAAAATAAAGAGTTAAAGATTAATGAATTTATTTTTGATGACCCTGTAATGGGGCACTTGGCCGGGCAGAGTCGTGTGAAGATTGATAACAGCATTAAAGTTGAACAAGCCTCATTGAGTTTTAATACTGAAAATTTACAACTTTTTGAACGCACGTATGTACAACCCTTTTTAGCAGAAAGCCAGTTCGAGGGTATGACCGTTACAGGGGGGCTGGATGCACAAGTGGACTTTTCTAAGCAATCGATTAATAAAATTAGTTTAAAATTTACCGGGCTGAATTTGATCGATCCTAAAGAGCGTATCCATCTTCAGAATGGTCGTGGAACGATAAATTGGAGTAGCCAGTTAGCCGCACAAAGTCAAAGCGCCTTGGCTTGGGATCGTTTGTTTATTTACCAATTGCCCATTGGGCCGGCAGAATTATTACTGACAACAGATAAATATAAAATAACGCTGACCCAGCCCCTTGATTTACCTATTTTAGGTGGCAATATTCATGTGAGTCAGTTTGACTGGTTGTCGATGGTAGGACAAGATCCGGTGACCCATTTTCAAGGGATAATTGAGAAAATTTCCTTGGGACAATTGGCCACAATATTAAAATGGCCTGATTTGCATGGAACGATTTCAGGTGGAATTCCACAAATTACTTATCATCAAGGAGAGATAAAAACCTCAGGGGAATTGTGGGTCGAAGTGTTTGGAGGCTATGTTCGGGTTAATAAATTAGTTTTGGCAAATTTTTTGAGTGCACAACCGGAGGTGTTTGCCGATGTGGAGGTTGATAATTTAGACCTGCAACAGATTAGTCAGACTTTTAAGGCCGGTAAGATAACCGGTAAGTTATCTGGTTTTATTAATGATCTACATTTGTTAGCTTGGCAACCGGTGACCTTTTTTGCTTGGTTAGGGACACCAGAAAATGATAGTAGCAGACATGAAATTAGCCAACGGGCTTTGGATAATATCGCGAGTATTGGGAGTGGACCGGGGGTTGGATTACTTTCGACAACTTTTTTGAGATATTTCGATTTATTTGGCTATGATAAGTTAGGGATGGGGTGTTATTTACATCAAGGTGTTTGCCAATTAATGGGGGTCAATGCAGTAAATGAAGGTTTTTATTTAGTCAAAGGGCAAGGGTTACCTCGCGTTGATGTTATTGCCTACAATACCCAATTGGATTTTAATGTGTTATTAAAGCGGCTGGAAAGAATTACACAGGCCGAATTTTAGACTGACGGGGAGCGTCCTATGAAAAAGATCTCAACTTTAAGTGCGTTATTGCTGACCGCTTGCGTAACGATTAATATTTATTTTCCAGCCGCAGCAGCCGATAAAGTCGCCGATGAGGTAATTAAAGAAATTCAAGGTGTATCGACTCAAGAGAAGAGTGAGCCGGAAGCCAGAGCCAATCACGGGCGACTTGCATTTTATTATGCAGTTGATCGGATATTAGCGGTGATAATTTCTCCTGCGCATGCGGCAGGAGAGGCTGACCTGTCTATTAAAACGGTTCAAATAAATAAACTTCGACATACGCTGAAACAGCGTTTTTCAGTTTTACAGGAAAATTATGCCTCGGGCCTTATTGGTATTAAGGCAGATGGTTTTCTGGTCGTTAGAAATTTATCCGAGATTCCTTTAAAAAACCGTAATCAATTGAAGAAATTAGTAGCGTCAGAGAATAATGATCGCCAGACTTTGTATCAAGCTATTGCCAATGCTAATGGTCACCCAGAATGGTATGTTCAAATTAAAACGACTTTTGCTCGCCATTGGTTAAGTAATGCAAATATCGGTTGGTGGTATCAAACTGCAAGTGGTGCATGGCAACAACGATAAACAATGAGCATGGAGTAACGGTTAACGGATCATAAGTCCTTTTACCTAGTTATTTCAGGACTCATTATCGATGGGGTAAGGTAGCCTGCAATACTTTTTATCGGGTGAGTTAGGGCTTTTGGTTATTTCTATGTGTATAAGCTTTACGGTCGCTCATCCGAATAAAATTTATTTTGTGGCTACTTTGACAGCGGCAGATACTCACAGTCTACCTCTCTTTAAGACGACTATTTTCATCCTCTGGTGCTTTCATGCATGGCATGAGGTACGCATACTATTTGGCTTGCCAGGTATAAAAACTTGCCGTACGCATGCCGGGTTCACGGTATAAGTCAGATATTGAGGTGTAATGTTTTTTTTAATAGCGCCAAAATTTGACTATTTATCGAATGTGATTTTTTCATAAAAAACGTCTTATTTTAGTTGCTAGGAATGTTCTATTTTTCAATGGCTATTATTTTTTGGGAGGCTTACAGGCGAACTTTTTTTATTTAGCTATTTAAATCCATACAATTAGCAATAGCTTCGATTAAAGGAATTCTGTTTCTGAATGAGGGTAACGTTTTTAGAACATTTTGAAATAGCGGTTACATTTAGTGGTAGATTAACTGGGTAATTAAGTGATTTATGGTAATTCTTGGATGGCTAGGTGGTTTTTAAGTTGGGATTTTGATGGCTAAGGTAAAAAGAATAATTTTTCTGTTAATGGTGATAACTATTGTGTTGTTACTGGGTTACGTTGCTTTTTATTTTTTGTTTTTAGATTTATTCGTTGATTTTTGGTGGTTTAAATCACTTAAATTTGAAAATTACTTTTGGCTTCGGACTTTTTACCGTTACTTTTTTTCCATTGGCGTGACTGTTTTTTTCTTTGGTGTGTTTTTTATACATTTCTGGATGGCCTCTCGTTATTTAGGGATTGATGCCGAGGAAGAGGCGGTCTTAGATAGTAGCCAACGGAAAAGGCTTAATCAAATCGTGCGTTGGTTCAGAACAGGGTCACTAGCCTTGTTTACCCCCATTTCATTAATTATGGCTTTTATTATAGCTATACCATTTTATGAGCACTGGGAGTATGCCACCTTATTCTTTTTTGGCAGTGCTTCAGGTATTGTCGATCCGGTTTTTGGCAATGATACCAGTTTTTACATGTTTTCTTATCCAATGTTTACCTTGGTACAACAGGAATTATTGCTGGTCTCATTTTTTATTTTGCTCTTAGTTAGTCTTCAATATTGGCTGGCGCATCATTATATTCCGGCACAAAAAAAGAATTACCCGGTTGGCGTGAAACTTCACATTTCATTGCTACTTGTTTTTTTGGTGATCCATTCGGTTTGGGGCTGGCTTTTAGAGCGTTTTAGTTTGCTCTATGTTGATGACCATTTGCCGGAGTTTTTTGGCCCTGGTTTTGTTGAATTACGTTATCAATTACCGCTGATCTGGTTGAAAATTATAACCTTTATTTGTTTGGTGGCGTTAGTGGCTACTTACTTTTCTTCTAAAAGTAAACGCAGTGTTTTTCCCATGACATTATGTGTTTTATTTTTTGCCGTTCTTGTTGGCTTGCAACTTTGGCCTGTTATTCCAGACTTTGTGTCTAAATATTTTGTGAAACCCAATCCAGTCAGTATGGAGCGTGCGTTCATGGAAAATAATATTGAGGCGACTTTAGCCGCTTATAAACTTGATAATATTCATGTCGAAGAAAAAAGATTAGCTTTAAATGCTGTGGCTGACATTGAGACATGGAAACTACAAAAACATTTTGACAACGTGCCGCTATGGGATAGCGAACTATTGATTGATGGGTATAGGCAACTCCAAGGAATCAGGAGTTATTATAGTTTTCCAAATGTTGATGAGTCGCGTTATGTTATTAATGATCACTTAACTCAGGTGAACTTGGCTGCAAGAGAATTGAATATAGGAAGGTTACCTCCAGATGCCCAAACTTGGGAGAATAAACATCTCCGTTATACCCATGGTTATGGCGCGGTGGTAACGCCGACTTCTCAGGATGCAGATCAGCCGATTAAGTGGTATTTACAGGACTTGAGTTTGACCTCAGAACAGGGTTTTAAAATTGAGCACCCTGAAATATATTATGGTGAGGAACGCTACGATTATGCGATTGTCCCGAATAAACTGGATGTCGTAGAGATTTCAGGCCACAACCATCTGTCCAAGATAGATCCTTATCATGGCCGTGGCGGAATTCCTCTTAATTCTTTGTTTAGGAAGGTTCTGCTTTCAGTTTATTTAGGAGATGAAAAACCTTTTTTCTCCACCAGTGTTACGCGAAAAAGTAAACTGCGTTTTCGCCGTAATATTCAAGAGCGAGTACAAGCCGTGGCGCCGTTTTTAACTTTGGATAAGGATCCCTATTTAGTTATTAGTGATGATCGCCTGTATTGGATTTTAGATGCTTATACGTTATCTGATTGGTATCCAGTCTCATTCCCAATAGATCATGAATTTTCTAATGGAAATCGACAATTTAACTATATTCGTAATTCGGTTAAAGTTACGGTCGATGCATACAGTGGGCAATTAAATCTTTATATTTCAGACCCATCTGATGCGGTAATTGCAGCCTATGACCGCGCTTATCCGGGTGTTTTTAAACCATTAGATGAGATGCCAGACTTTTTGCAAAAGCAACTGCGCTATCCGCGGGAGTTATTTTTTTTGCAGATGTCAGTTTATGCAAAATATCATCAGACTCAGCCGGAACTATTTTATCAGCAGTCAGAAACATTAGCGTTTTCAACGGTTGGCGATAAGCAGGTTCAGCCCTATTATATTACAACCGCTTTTAATCGTTGTAAGGGGCAAGAGGAATTTGTTTTAGTCAATCCCATGACACCGGTGAATCGTGACAATTTAAGTGTTTTGGCCATAGCGGGAACGCTTAAAAGACAAAAGAACGCATGTGTAGATTCTTATGACCCTAATTTGACTGTTTATAAGTTTCATAAGGACAGGCAAGTAAATGGTTTAGCTCAGGTCAACGCGCTGATTGATCAGAACCCTGAAGTTTCTTCCATGTTTACGTTGTGGGATCAGCATGGATCAAATGTGGTTAAAGGGCGTATGGTCGTTTTACCGATGGGGAATTCTATTTTGTATGTTCAACCGGTGTATATGGTTGCTGATAAAGCTAAAATACCTCAGCTTTCAAGAATTATTGTATCCATCAATAGCGAAGTTGCTATGGAAAAATCATTAGCTACGGCATTAACTAAATTACAGCAAAAATTAACGGGGGTTACGGAGACCGGTCTAGCAAAATCTATAATGGAGACAGAGGGTTTCAG
>MPSY01000059.1 GCA_001901525.1 Methylococcales bacterium OPU3_GD_OMZ
TCATAGATACCGCGAATGCACCGATATTTGGTATAGATACAGCGGGTTTGGTTAACGAGTGGAACCAGGCGGCAGAGCGTATTACCGGTTATAGTAAATCAGAAGTCATGGGTCTGGATCTGGTTGAGAGCTTTATTACTGAGGATTATAAAGTGTCTGTTAAGGGCGTTTTAGATGAAGCCCTAAAAGGCCGTGAGACGGCGAACTATGAGTTTCCCTTGTATAGTAAAACCAACGCCCGGGTTGATGTGTTATTAAACTCCACCACACGTCGAGATTCGCAAGGCGGGGTTGTCGGTGTTGTCGGTGTGGGTCAGGATGTTACTGAACTGAATAGTGCCCAAAAAGAGTTTGAAAGGAAGTTAACATCAGCAGCAAATTACGATGTCTTGACCGGCCTGCCAAATCGGCGTTATTTTTATGATTATCTTGCAGGACAATTAGAAACACATCAGGGTTCTGATGAAATAGGCACCTTGTTGTTTTTAGATCTGGACCGGTTTAAGTTGGTAAACGATAGCTTAGGGCACAGTATCGGCGATCAACTGTTACAAGTCGTTTCCAAGCGGTTGCAGGCAAGCGTCAGAGCGGGTGATTTGGTCTGTCGTCTGGGGGGTGATGAATTTATTGTGTTATTGCTATTGCAGGAGATGGTTGTTGAACAGGCCGACGAACGGGCTGAAAAAATAGCCCGCCAGATTACGGCAGCGGTCAAGCAACCGATTAAAGTGGCTCAACATGAGCTCAGTGCGCGTATGAGTATCGGGATCAGTCATTTTACCATGACCGATGGTGTGGAGACGATTGTTACCCGTTCTGATAATGCGATGTATTTGGCTAAAGGCGATGCGGCGAGCAATATCGCCTTTTATACCGATGCAGTACATCAACAACTGACGCATCAGATGCAGGTGTTGGAAGGGATACAGGAGGCGCTTGTAGAGGATCAATTTTTTATGCACTATCAGCCGCAATTCAATCACCGTCAGGAACTGATTGGTGTTGAGGCACTGGTTCGTTGGCAGCATTCACAATTGGGGCTGTTACTTCCGGATCAGTTTATTGGCTTGGCCGAACAGTATCACCGTATTAATGAGATCGGGTCGTGGGTTATAGACAGTGTATTGAGTCAAGTGGCGCAATGGCACCAAGCAGGGTATGTCTTACCCAAGGTCGCGATTAATATCAGTCCGATACAATTGTTAGATGAAAATTTCACTAGGGTTGTTGACCAGTTAGCGGAGCGATACGGTATTAACCCTGAAGGGATTGTTTTTGAGATTACTGAAAGTACTGATATTGAGCACTTTAATTTAATTAGCACGGTTTTGGAGGCCTTAAAAGCCCGAGGCTACCGGTTTTCATTGGATGATTTTGGAACCGGCTATGCATCGATGACGCATTTTAAACGGCTGCCGTTTAGTCAGGTTAAGATTGACCAGAGTTTTGTCGCTGACATTGAAAGCAACGCAGACAGTTTAGCCATTGCTGAGGTGGTGTTAGCCATGGCCCGGTCACTGAAATTAGAGGTGATTGCTGAAGGTGTGGAAACACAATCGCAATTAGAGATTTTAAATAAACTGGGGTGTACCGGCTATCAGGGTTATCTCTTTTCAAAACCCTTAAGCGTTCAGGCAATAACGTCTTTGTTAAGACGTGGTGATTAGTGGATGAAAAGAGGTTGGATTGTTGTTATTTGAAATAGATTGCCCATGACAAAGAGAAACGGAATGAAAAAGGCATTATTGTCCCCACTGAGAACCTTGATCGTGTTGATTGGGGTGATGATTTTAAATGTTAATCAGGTGGTTTTCGCTGAAACTAAATCAGTAGAGCAATTAGTGGCCGCTCTGCAATCGGGAGGGCATATTATCTATATGCGACATTCGATAACGCAACATGATTTGGACAAGGAGATTACTGAGGTGCTAGGCGATTGCAGTAGCCAGCGCAATTTGTCTGCCGAGGGGCGGGCATTGGCTACGATGATTGGTAACGAAATAACCCAGTTAGCTATACCGATAGGTCAGGTTTATTCGAGCCCGTATTGCCGTACTAAAGAGACCGCACAACTGACGTTTAAGCAGTTTGATGTGGTTTCAGATTTAGCTTTTTCATTCCGTAAAGATGAGTACGAGTCAAAACGACTGGGTGAACAACTGCGCTCGATGATGCTTAAAACAACGTTAACGTCTGACAATACCGTATTGGTAGGGCATACCTCTAATCTTAGGGATGGCTTAGGCATTTGGCCAAAGCCTGAAGGGGTTTGGGTGATTTTTAAGAAAACAGAGCAGGGTATTAATTATCTTGGCATGATTACGCCTGCTGAATGGGCTGACCGACTATAGTCTTAACGCACGGATTTATCAGTCAGTGGCAATTATTAACACAGCGGCAACGTCATCTTCGGCACTGAATAAAAAAGACTTCGGGCGCTGGGCGTAGGGTGTTCTTAATACTGATGCGTTTAAGAGCATAGCTGAGCGGATTAAGGGTTGTAAACCAGTCAGAGATACAACTGAATTCAAGCGCACCGGCACGATGGCCGGGGTAAGCGATAATCGATAAGCAGCCCTCGGTAGCGAGTAAGTTAACAGCCGATTGAATCGCTATAAGCGTACTTCCTGGCTGTGTGGTCAGGGTTTTATCACCGCCGGGTAAATAGCCTAAATTAAACATAATAGCTTTAAGGTTAAGGCTATCGTTTTCAGCAATGTGTTGGCTTAGGTGTTGGTGGTCACTGAGGCAATAGGTCACGGGAATATGGTTTAAGCCCCGTGTTGCTAAGTGGCTCTTTGTTGTGGTTAATGCTTTTTGTTGTAAGTCAAAGACGTAGACGTGCCCATGAGGGCCGACTTTATTGGCCAGAAAAGCGGTATCGTAGCCATTACCTGCTGTTGCATCAATAGCGCTATCACCGGGTCTTAAATAAGGTGCAATAAGCTGTTGAGTTTGCTCAACCAGTGAAATGCGAGTCATAAAAACGATTAATATTAGCTGGCGCAGGAATGCTGGCTGATGGTGTGGTCAGGTATTTATAAAACAGCAGGCTATACCAAGGGATTTCCAGACAACCTTTGGCGCCAAAACCATTAAAAATAAACAGGCGGCGGTGTTGCGGGTGGCGGCCTATAAAGGGTTGTTTATCACGGGTACAGGGACGAATTTGAGCGCGGTGGGCGACCACTTCAGCGCTGCCAAGGCGGGGGTTTATTTCCGCGAGTGCACGGATAAGACTGTTTTCCCCGGCAACTGTTGGCTTGCAATCTATGTTTTTAGCATCAAACGTTGCGCCGATTTTAAATATTAGTTTGGGTTCAGGGATCAGCCAAGAGCCATAACTGATCATGTCTTTCGGTAAGGCAAGAGTGCTTTGCAGGGTTAAAATTTCGCCTTTAGCCGGCTGAAAAGGTAGCCAAGAAAACCAAGGGTTTTGGGCGCCATGATAGCCCTCGCAGAAAATAATATTTTGAGCAGAAATGTTTCGCCATTGGATAGCATCATTCTCAACGATCAGATCACTGTAGTGTAACTGGGTTTTTTGATAGCTGTTATGGCTAATAAAGAATTGTTGTAATTGCACTAATAACCGTGCCGTTAAGACATGACCGGTTTGGCGTTGTTCAATAGCGCCAAAAGGACAGGTAAAGTCAGCGTGCTGCGTGTTGTCTTGAGTCGCGTGATTAAAAAAAGGCTGATAGGCCGGGTCGTTTTTTCGTTTATTGAAGGCGGCTTTTTCCTCTGCATTTTTAAAAAACCGAAGTAGTTTTTTCTCGAGAAAGAAGGGCGTATTAAAAGTTGATTCCAGAGCTTGGTATAATCGTTTTGCGTGGCTCAGACAGACTTCAGCATTTGGGTTTTTGACAAACCGCATCCCGGTGACGGGGTTAATGAGCCCGCCGGCAATGCGCGAGGCATTTTCTTTGGCAGGATCAATAATGACAATGCGGCGACCGGCTTGTATGAGCCGGTAGCCTAACAGGCTGCCCGCCAAACCCTGACCGATGATCAGGTAGTCAACGTTCACAATAGCATTATTTAGCGACTAAGGCGGTGCCATTAAAGTGGATACCTTGCCAGCCATAAGCCATAAAGTTGCGAATATTTTGATGCCCGCACCCCTCAGGTTCCTCTAAGACATCTTGCCAGTAGAAATCGCCAAAAAGGGCCAGGGTTTGTTGCTCTGATAGTTGATGAATCTTTGCAAAAGCAAATAGCTTACACGACCCTTCATTGCTGCCTGCAGCATTGATTAAGGTGTCGGGTGCAGAGCCGTTACTAAATTCAACGGGACTATAGTGGTAATGGCGCTCAATAATGGCGATAGTGTCGCTAAAACTCACCCGTTCAAGGGTGAGTTTATTAATGAAGTTTTCTAAAGTCATGGTGTTAAGATCGCTCATAATACGAAAAGAAAGGGCGCGTTAGTCATCATCATTGCGGACATCAAATTCTATTTTCCAGCGATCGTTTTTATCGGTACTGGAAATGGCTAATAATTCGAGGGTACCAACGTCGGTAACGGCCGCACATAAATGTACCGGAATAACATCTCCAACCTGATGCTTTTCAGCCGATAAGGTCACTTCAATTTCATAGAGTTCCTCGAGTTCTTCCTCACTCCAGAAGTCTAGGCGCGTACCAACATTGTCATCACGGCGGCTGTTAGAACTGTAGAAACGAAAACGGACCGGTTCACCAATCACCAAACCAAATTCATCTTCAGGAACAATCTCTTCAGTTCCTTCTTCCATACCAAAAGGGGCGATACAGAGCGCTTCAATTTCAGGCGGTATACCCGGTACAGCGGGCATGGCGCTTTCAACGCCGACATAAAAAGAGGCCGCGGTGCCGCCGCGGATTCGAATGCCGTTGTGTTGGCGCATATAACCAAAAAAAGCAGCGCCTCGTGCAACTCCTGCATCCAATTCAATATCGGTTAAGATACGCGCTTCAGGCGATTGTTCAGTGGTTAGCCAGCTATTAATGACCGTCATCATGCGCTCTATTAAGACATCGGCTTTTAAGACACCGCCATTAAAAAGAACGGCAGTGGGGTGTAGGAAGCTGTTATCTTTAGAAAGGTTAAAGCCTGCTAGATCAGCAGTTGCATTTTGTTGTTTTCTTAAGAAAGCCGCCAAGTGACGGGTAATGCCGGCATCTTGAGCATAGGGGAGTCCTGTGGTGCGAAGCCCGCCTTTGGGACGTGCCATGGGGGTCTCACTGACAACGACCTGAGGTAGAAAGCCTTCAATAAGGACTTGATTTAATTCTTCGCGGGTTAACACTGTTCTTAACGCACCGCCAATGAGAGAAGAACCGCGGTTAGAGACGACAATAGGCACTTCATTGACATCTGGGTTAGAAAAAAGATTTTCTTTGGCTTCACGGCAGCTATGTGAGAGGGCTTGTACTTGCCAAGGCGCTAAGCGATCGCCTTCTTTTTCTAGTTTGGCTTTAATGGTATAAGCCAAGGCAAGATCCATGTTGTCGCCGCCTAACAGGATGTGGTCACCAACAGCAATGCGGGTTAATTCTAAATTACCGTCATTATCAGTCACCGCAATGAGTGAGAGGTCAGTAGTGCCGCCACCAATATCAACAACCAAGATAATGTCACCGACCGAGACTTGATCTCGCCAACCCCCTTGGCTTTTTTCAATCCAACTGTAAAAAGCAGCTTGGGGTTCTTCAAGTAAAACGGCTTGTTTTAGCCCAATGGTATGAGCGGCTTCAATGGTTAATTCCCGTGCTGCAGGGTCAAAAGAAGCGGGTACGGTAATAGTAAGGTCTTGTTGATTTAACTGGTGTGCAGGGAATTGATGGTTCCATGCATTGCTTAAATGCTGTAAGTAAGCGACTGAAGCGTCAAAGGGCGAAATGCGCTCAACTTCATCTTGCGTTTCGGTCGGTAAAATAGGGGCTTTACAGTCAATGCTGGTATGGCAAAGCCAACTTTTAGCACTGGAGACAAGGCGTAACGGTGTTTTTCTACCACGGTTACGGGCAATTTCGCCGACCAAGTGCTCAGGTTCAGCGGTCCACGGGAGCACCGTGGCGCCTTTGGAAAGTTCAGCGCTGTGGGCTTGATAAATAAATGAGGGTAGTTGGAGTTTGTTTTCGATTTCACCGGCCGCGGTTAGTTGTGGAATTGCCAGAATGTTTTGTGTGGGTTCATCCAGTTCATTAAGAGGAGGTTCAATATAAGATAAAACGGAGTGGGTGGTGCCTAAATCAATACCAATTGAAAATTTGTGACTCGGGTGTTCTGGGGTACTGCTTGTCATAGTTCAACCTCTGCGGGAGTGATAATGCTAACGTTATGGTTTTCAGATATTTTGGGTAATTTAATTTCAGTGACCTGCCAGCCTTTGTGAATGAGTGTTCCGGTAAAAGGGGCTTGGCCGGTTATATTGCCGGTAAGAAAAAAGGCATCGGCATCAAAATTATCGTGGATCGTGATGGGGCTATTTTCTTTATCGGGGCAAATGGGTGCTAGGATAAAATGTTCGTTAATAACTTTACTGCAACCGTCGTGAACAACGCGCGCAATCATACCGACTTCCTGATCGTTATAAGCGGCGATATCTTCATAGATGAAGTCGATAAATCGGGCATCTTTCTGCAGTAAGCTAAGGAGTTGCGTTGCAGCATCCGGTGTGAATTCTTTTAGAATGACCGGTTTAGGTGCAGGACCTGGAACCAGGACTTCTTTTTCAATTTCAATAACCTTCTCAATAATTTGAGGCTCTACAATGGCTACCGGTGCATTGGGCGCAGTCGTTGGAGCAATGGCTTTCTTTTGTTTTCGAAGGTTAGCGGTTAGCACTAAAAGTGTTATGACTAAAATAACAGACAACACTAAAACGCCAGAAGCAAGCGCAATATGGTAAGCATCCAGTGTGCTGGGAATAAGCAGTAAGTCAACGGTTAGGTTTGTATTCATTATTTTGCCCCGGGGTATCCCATTTTTTTTGCGGCATCCAGGAACATTAAATGTTTTAATGTTTTTCGTGTTGTTTGGGTGCGTGACATTTTTAAGTAGCGATCCGCTAAGAGTGTTGAGACATTTTCATCTAGAAATGTGCGCCGAATAATCGACAGTTTTGCCTCACAACTTTTTATAACATGATGGGTAGCATCACGAACATCTAGCGATCCTGTGCTTAAGTTGGTAATTTCTTTAGAAATACATTGGTTATATTGATGTTTAGCGGTTTGAATTTTTTTGATAGAAGCATCAGATAAAGTCGTGGGTTGCCATTGTTCTGGAGGGTTGTCAACGGCATGGGCGTACAACGGCACTAATAAGCTGAGAATGAGAAAAAGTTTAGTCATGGGTTTTTTGCCTGTAGCTAGCAATACTGAGGGTATTACGTTAATTCTACTAGAACTCGGGGGCGATTAACAAATTCGTTTTGTAGCAACCGGTTGAATGGGCAGTTAGCGTACGAATAAGGGCGTTTTTTTAAAGATCCAAGCCATCGTAAGTCCTCGGGCGAGCATAAAGATAACCAATGAAAACCAAAGGCCATGGTTACCCAGTGATTGGCTGAGATACCAGGCGGGCAGGAAACAAAAAAGCGTTGAAAATGCCATTGTATTGCGCATGTGGTGCGACCAGGTTGCGCCAATAAAAATACCGTCTAATAGATAGCACCAGACCGAAATAACCGGGGTGAGTATCACCCAGGGTAAATAGGTGGCGGCGGTACTACGAACCGGCATGATATCCGTTAAAACATTAATGAAGTGCTCTCCCAGTAGCAGGTAAAGTAAGGAGAAAAATACAGCCATGGAAAAGGACCAGAGTGTTGCTGTGTTAAGGGTCTGCTGGAGTAAGTGTTGGTTTTGTTGACCCAGTGTTTTGCCGACTAAGGCTTCAGTCGCGTGTGCAAAACCATCGAGTACAAATGCCATTAAGGCTTGAAAATTCATTAACAGTGTATTGGCAGCCAGAATCACCGGGCCATATTTCGCACTTTGGCTGATAAAAAAGGAAAAGGAAAAAATTAAACAAAGTGTTCGAATAAAGAGGTTGTTATTTATCGTCAGTTGGTATTTAATTTTTTTGAAAGAAAAGGCAGTCCTTCCAGGCCAGGGGCTATTGTTTTTTGGTAACACGACTCGCAGTAAAAAAAGGCCGGTGATCATGCCGGTGTATTCTGAGAGTACAGTAGCGAGTGCAAGGCCGGCGATACCTTGGTGAAGAATAACGACTAAGAAGATATCCAAGACTATATTGGTTAGGTTGGTACTGACGACAATAGCTAGAGAGGCTTTGGTCTTTTGTAAACCAATAAAAACGCCAATTAGAACGTAATTGACTAAGGTCGCGGGGGAAGACCAGATACGGACTGTAAAGTAAGTTTCTGTTAAGGTCTTGATTGCTGGGCTACTGTCGATGAGTTGTAAACTTAACGCAATAATGACTGGTTGGCTGAGTAAAATGAGGCTGGCCAGTAATAAGGCTAAAAGGAGGGTTCGGACCAATATTGCCTTGATTTCAAAAGCATCTTGTTGGCCATAGGCTTGGGCGATGACACCGGTTGTTCCCATGCGTAAAAAGCCCAATCCCCAGAATATGAAATTAAAGATCATGCCGCCCAATGCGACAGCGCCTAAATAAGCGGGAGATTCCAGATGCCCCATAATAGCGCTATCAACCAGTCCAAGGAGTGGGGTGGAGAGGTTGGCAATCATCAAGGGGCCCGCAATAGACCATAATTGACGGTGGTTAAATAAGGTAATATTTTTCACAGGTGAAATATTTTTTTACGACGGTCTTTTTTAAAAAATGATATCTCGACGGTTTTAGTATGCAGAAATATGGCGGTAGTGTAATACATCAGCAGCAGAGTTCGGACGGTATTCTGGAAATTGTGGAGGCAAATGGTGTGCGGTCGATGCATTTTGGCACGAGTTCTCGGCAAAGTAGTTTTTTAGTAGCCGATCCTGAGCGGCTGCATTTAACCTATGTTCGGTCCATGACATTGGGTTTGGTTTTTTGTCCAGATGCTAAACAGGTTTTGATGGTGGGCTTAGGCGGTGGTTCGTTGACGCAATTTTTATTAAATCATTATCAGTCCTGCGCCATGACCGTGCTTGAAAAACGCCGTGATGTTGTCAAAGCGAGTATCAAATACTTTGATTTGTCGCGTGATGAGAGAATGCAATTATTGATTGGCGACGGCGGAGACTTTATCCACCAGCAAGCGTTCAGAAAAAAAACAAGCTATGACTTGCTGGTTGTGGATGCTTTTGATCATAGTGCCATGGCTGATTCCGTGCGGGGAAAGGCTTTTTTTAATAAGTGCAAGGAAATAATGTCAGTAAGCGGTATAATGATCATCAATTTATGGGGTAGTCAGCGCGCGGCATTTCAAGAAAATGCGAATTATCTTTTGCGGGTTTTTGAACAGCGTGTTTGTTTTTTGCCGGTCAAAGGTCGTGCTAACGTGATTGCTTTTTGTTTTTCACCTCATTATCCCCAGTTGTCTCAAAAAAAAGTGCGTGAACAGGCCTTGTTTTTAGAGTGCAGTTATAATATTGAAATGCCCTTGTTCTTAAAAACATTGATCCAACATAATCCGAAAACCATTAAGCACATTTTGCACAAAAAATGACTACGCTACAGACGAAAAATATTTTTTCTTACCGTAAGCATTGGGCGCATCGTTTTGGGGTTGCTGAAACATTGCCAATGACACGTGTGGAAATGGATGCGTTGGGTTGGGATAGTTGTGATGTTATTTTGGTGACTGGGGATGCTTATGTTGATCACCCTAGTTTTGGTATGGCATTAATTGGTCGGTTACTTGAGTCACAAGGGTTTCGTGTCGGTATTTTGTCGCAACCCAATTGGCAAGACGTTGAAGACTTTCGGGCGTTGGGGCAACCCAACTTGTTTTTTGGGGTCACCGGTGGGAATATGGATTCGTTAGTGAATCGATATACCTCGGATAAAAAAATTCGTTCTAATGATGCCTATACGGCAGGTGGCGTGGCCGGTAAACGTCCTGATCGTGCGGTTAATGTTTATTCGCATCGCTGCAGAGAGGCTTATAAGCAAGTGCCCGTGATCATTGGCGGCATTGAAGCCAGTTTGCGGCGTATGGCGCATTATGATTATTGGTCAGAAAAAGTGCGTCGGTCCGTGCTGTTGGATGCCAAGGCTGACTTGTTAGTTTATGGGAATGCTGAAAGGCAAATTGTCGAAATTGCCCATCGGTTGGCGGCAGGCGAGTTGGTTAAGGATTTAAGTTTCATTCGCGGGACCTCTCATTTATGTAAAGAGATTCCAGCAGGGTGGGCGGTTAAGGATTCAACAGTTATTGATAAGCCGGGTGCGGTCACAGCGCCTACAGATCCTTATCAGGCAAAGCCTGATTGTGAGCAGGGAGACAAACCCGTTGATTCCAATGAAAAAGTAGTGCAATTTTCAGGGTTAACTAAAAAGCAACAACGCTTTAAAACGGTTATTCAATTACCTGATTATGACACGGTTAAAGATGACCCCATTATGTATGCCCATGCCTCTAGAGTGATGCACGGTGAAACAAACCCCGGCAACGCGCGAGCATTGGTGCAAAATTATGGCAATCGGTTAGTGTGGATTAATCCGCCGCCGATTCCGTTGGAAACGCAGGAGATGGATGGGGTTTATGATTTGCCGTATTCAAGATTGCCGCATAAAACTTATGGTGATGCTACGATTCCAGCTTTTGAAATGATTCAACACTCGGTCAATATAATGCGCGGTTGTTTTGGGGGCTGCACATTTTGTTCTATTACGGAACACGAAGGCCGTATTATTCAGAGTCGTTCAGAAGATTCTATTATTCGTGAGGTGGAGGCTATTAGAGATACGTCGCCGCATTTTACCGGGCATATTTCTGATCTAGGCGGGCCGACGGCTAATATGTATCGCTTAGCCTGTAAGAATAAGGCGATTGAGTCAGCTTGTCGATTGCCGTCTTGTGTTTATCCGGGTATTTGTAAAAACCTAGATACCAATCATGATTCGTTAATTCGCTTATATCGTCGAGCACGGTCACTGCCGGGGATTAAGAAAATATTTATCGCATCAGGACTGCGTTATGACTTGGCGGTTGAATCGCCTGAGTATGTGAAAGAATTGGTCACTCATCATGTGGGTGGGTATCTGAAGATTGCACCTGAACATACGGAAACAGGCCCATTATCAAAAATGATGAAGCCGGGTATGGGAACGTATGATCGTTTTAAGGAGATGTTTGATAAATATTCAAAGGCGGCGGGCAAAGAGCAGTACTTAATTCCTTATTTTATTGCAGCGCATCCCGGTACGACCGATGAGGATATGATGAATTTAGCGCTTTGGTTGAAGAAGAATAGTTTTCGGGCCGATCAAGTACAAGCATTCCTACCATCGCCAATGGCGATTGCATCGGCCATGTATCATTCAGGCAAAGATACTTTGCGTAAGGTAGACCGTCAAACGCCCAATATGTCTGTACCTAAAGGAATTAAACAACGCCGGCTCCATAAAGCATTCTTGCGTTATCACGATCCGGAGAATTGGCCATTACTTCGGGAGGCCTTAAAAACAATGGGACGCGGCGAATTAATTGGTAACGGTAAGCAGCATCTTATTCCGCTTTGGCAACCTAAAGGAACGGGCGCGGATAACAAAGGATCGGCGGGGCGTTATCAAAAATTTAAAACGCAAAGGACGTTTAATGCAAAGGCCAAGGGGCATCGTCAAAAAGCGCGACGTTAAAAGCTATTATTAAAAAAACGCTGGTAAAGAATTATTTTTTTTGTATAATAGTCAGACTTTGCTGGTGTAGCTCAGTTGGTAGAGCAGTTGATTTGTAATCAACCGGTCGCGGGTTCGAGTCCCATCACCAGCTCCAAATTTTAAAACCTGTCGCTCTTTTTAAGAGTTGCAGGTTTTTTTTTGAAGGTGACTTTGTCACAATCATTCATGTTATTATTTGATTCGGTTGCTAGTTATTGGGACGTGTTAAGTCGGCTATAGAGGAT
>MPSY01000189.1 GCA_001901525.1 Methylococcales bacterium OPU3_GD_OMZ
CTCAGGTGTGGAAGTTGTCTCGAGAAGAAAAGTTAGATGCTATGGCCATACGGCGATTAAAGGTAGGCTCGCCTTTGGGGGCTATTTTAGCGACAGGATTAGCCAATAGTCGTTTTGGTCGAGAGATCATGAAAGAAAGTATCGAAGAAGTTGGACGTCAAATTGCGCATGATTTAGAACGTTATTTAACGGCATTAGGAACAATCTCTGCCATTACACCGCTATTAGGTTTGTTAGGTACGGTTGTGGGGATGATTAAAGTATTTGCTGCCATTATGAGCCAAGGTGTGGGTGATCCCAGTGTTTTGGCTGGCGGTATTTCAGAAGCATTAATTACCACTGCGGCGGGACTTGCTGTTGCTATTCCTAGTTTAATGTTTCACCGTTATTTTGAGGGGCGGGTCGATGATTTGGTGCTTAATATGGAAGAGGAGTCTTTAAAGCTCATTGAAATGATTCATGGTGAGCGTGAGGATTCATCACTATGAATTTTCGCCATAGGAAGAAAAGAAATCTGGAGATTTCTATTACGCCTATGATTGATGTGGTGTTTTTATTACTTATCTTTTTTATGGTCACCACAACATTTAATAAAAATACCGCCTTGCAAATCACCTTGCCAGAGTCGGGTTCCAAAGAACTAGCCGCACGAAAGTTATTGGTTTTGTCGATTGATTCAAAGAGTCAATACTACCTTAATGAACAGCCCTTAGCGGATAATAAACTGTTAACTTTAACTAGCTCGTTAGCATCAGTTTTTAAGGATAAAGAGCAAGCGCTTGTTATTAATGCCGATGCTTTAGCACCTTATCAGGCTGTGGTTAATGCGCTTGATATTGCTGGGCGTGTAGGTTTTGTACAAATTACATTTGCGACCCAGCAAGCGACTGAAAAATAGTGATTAAGACTCGTTTTATACAATGGCTGGAAACACGATGGTATGAAGAGAGTGTCATTTTTTGGTTGGTTCCTTTAGGGTTTATTTATCAACGTATTATTAAAATTCGGCAATTACTCTATCAGCACCAGTTCTTGAAAACTGAGGTGTTACCCGTTCCGGTTATTGTGGTCGGTAATATTACCGTGGGGGGTACGGGGAAAACACCGCTCATTATTTGGATGGCGCAGTATCTTCAACAACGCGGTTTTAATCCTGGGATTATTAGTCGTGGTTACGGGGGGCAGGCAAAGACCTGGCCGCAGGTCGTAACGGCTAACAGCGATTGTAAAATGGTGGGTGATGAACCTATAGTTATTGCACGGCAAGTGAGTTGCCCTATAGCGGTGGGACCTTCTCGGGTTGAAGATGCACAGCTTTTAATCACTGATTTTCAGTGTGATATTATTTTGTCTGATGATGGATTGCAGCACTACCGTTTAGGGCGAGCCATCGAAATTGCAGTAATTGATGGTGAGCGAGGGTTGGGTAATGGTGCTTGTTTGCCAGCAGGACCTCTTCGGGAACCACGGTGTCGTTTAGACCAGGTCGATGCCGTTATTGTTAATGGTTCGGCTTCGAATGAGAGCCATACTATGCAAATGGTGGGGGGTGATGCTATTAACTTACTCACGGGTGAAAAGAAGTCGTTAAAAGAATTAAGCGACATCCATTTTCATTGGGTGGCAGGGATTGGTAATCCACAACGTTTTTTTAATACCTTGGCGGAGTACGGCATTAAGGGAGAACCACACGCCTTCCC
>MPSY01000060.1 GCA_001901525.1 Methylococcales bacterium OPU3_GD_OMZ
GCAATATATTAAGCGCCGTACGCTCCCCTGTTAGCAATCCGCGCGCAGCCCCTGAAAGGGTACACAATTGAATACCCGCATCAACCCATTCACCTTCCTCAACCAGCCATTCAATTTCAATATGCTTATCTAAAGACCTAAAAACTGCGTTAAACCACGCCTGCCCACAAACAATCATTTTTTGTCGAGTCATAACCGTTGCGCCAGCCTGGGACTTTTCTGGAATAATCAGTGCCGTTAAATCACCAGAACCTATATCTTCACGTAAGAACCTGTCAACTTGCTCTTCAATGCCCACCATTATCTATACTTCCTCATCAATAGAAAATTCTTCAGAAAAACGTTCACTACTGCAGCTTGACAGTTTACTGTCACTTTCTATCTAATAACGCACAGGTTACTAACCACTTTAACAAATTTAAAATCATGAAAATAACCCAGCACTGGTTAAGTCAGGCAACCCACTGCCCTTCTCCTAATTTTGATGAACGCCCCGATGAATCTGACATTTCACTCATTGTTATTCATTGCATCAGCCTGCCCGCTGGGCAATATAACAATAAAAATATTGACCTTTTCTTCCAAAACAAATTACCACCCCTAGCAGACCTGTCCTTTCAACAAATTGCAAAAATGAAAGTTTCCGCCCATCTCCTTATCCGAAGAAACGGAGACATAACACAATACGTTCCCTTCAATATGCGCGCTTGGCACGCCGGAAAATCATTCTACCAGGGACGAAGCCAGTGCAATGATTTCTCAATTGGGATTGAACTGGAAGGTACCGACGACTCCCCTTACCAAGAAGCTCAATATGTGAAACTAGCACACGTCATAAAACCTTTAATCGCTCATTATCCCAAGCTAACAACTGAACAAATAACCGGACACAGCACGATTGCACCCGACAGAAAAAGCGACCCCGGTCATTACTTTAATTGGGAAAAAATAAACCACTTACTTAAAACACCTTAACCCACTAAATGGACTACACCTCAACCTCTTTCGACAAAAACGAATCTAATACCATCAAAGCAACCCCTATTGTAATAGCACAGTCGGCAATATTAAAAACAGGCCAATGCCATGACTGGTAATAAACGTCGATAAAATCAATCACATACCCCAATACAACACGGTCAATCAAATTCCCTATCGCGCCACCTAAAACCAAAGATAAAGACACCGCCAACAACCTCTCGTGTGGCTTTAACCTAATCAACCAAACAACCAAAACAAGACTAATAACAACAGCAAACAGAGCAAAAAACCACCGCTGCCATCCACCCGCCTGACTGAGAAAGCTAAATGCTGCCCCGGTATTATGCACATAGGTAAAATTAACAAACGGCATAACCGAAATCGTCTGGTATAGTTCCATCGTTGCAAGCACTGCGAATTTAGCGACTTGATCAAACACCACCATGACCACAGACAACCATAACCAACGCGCCATCGACATACTCACTTTAGACAAACACGCGCGCTTCACCCTCAGCACAAACATTTTCAACACAACGACCACATAATTCAGGGTGAGTATCATCTCGCCCTATATCTTCTGAATGATGCCAACAGCGCACACATTTTTCATGTGACGATACGACCAATTTGAGTTTTACCCCTGGGATTTCTGTGTTGATCACATCCTCAACGCATTCTGTTATATTTCTAACTCTCGCAGCCGAGGTAATAAAAACAAAACGCAACTCAGAGCCCAGCCGTTGTAATAATTCTTCTATTTCATTCGAACAAAACAGTTCTACTTCAGCGTTTAATGAAGCGCCAATATCACCGGACCGCCTTAGCGCCTCAAGTTCTTTACTAACCGCTTCACGAATAGCAATAATTTGCCCCCAGTCATGCCGACTAAACAGATCACCCTCCGTTAATTGAAATAAGCCATCATACCAAGTCTCTAGAAAAACGCTGTCTGATCGCTCCCCAGGCAAATACGACCAAATCTCGTCTGCGGTATAACAAGTAATAGGTGCCAACCATCGCGTCAACGCCTCAGCAACATGATACATTGCCGTCTGTCCAGATCGTCGTGCCAAGCTACCTTCTTTAACGGTATATTGTCTATCCTTAATAATATCCAAATAAAAACCGCCTAAATCAATTGCACAAAAATGATGCACCTTCTGGTAAACCTGCAAAAACTCATAGTCGTCATAAGCGGCTATCACTTGCTGTTGCAATTCATAAGTACGATCAACGACCCATTTGTCCAAATACAATAAGTCACCGGGCGCAACACAATCAGAGACAGGGTCAAAATCATCTAAATTGGACAATAAAAAACGCGCCGTATTACGTAATCTACGATACACATCTGAAGTACGCTTAAGAATCTCATCAGAAACTGACATTTCTCCTCGGTAATCAGTTGCAGCAACCCATAACCTCAAAACATCGGCACCTAAGGTTTTCATAATTGTTTGCGGCGCGACCACATTACCTTTTGATTTAGACATCTTTCGGCCTTCAGCATCAACAACAAAACCATGCGTTAATACCGCCTTATAAGGTGCTTCACCGTTCATCGCAATAGCCGTTAACAAAGACGACTGAAACCACCCACGATGCTGATCCGACCCCTCTAAATATAAGTCTGCAGGGAAATGTAAATCAGCTCTTTCCTGAAGCACACTCGCATGCGTCACACCCGAATCAAACCAAACATCCAAGGTATCCGACATTTTTTCATAATGCTCTGCATCGGCACCGAGTAACTCTTTCGCATCAAGATCGAACCACGCCTCGATTCCTTTTGCTTCAATGCGTTTAGCAATTTCTTCAATCAACGTCTCCGTTTCAGGATGCAACTCCCGGGTGACCTTATGAACAAATAAAGCAACGGGCACACCCCAATTCCGTTGCCTTGAAATACACCAGTCAGGTCGACCTTCAACCATACCTTGAATTCTGACCTTGCCCCATTCAGGAATCCACTGAACATCGTCAATCGCAACCAACGCCATCTTACGAAGATCCGCCTGATCCATCGCAATAAACCATTGCGGCGTAGCTCTAAAAATAATGGGCGTTTTATGACGCCAGCAGTGTGGGTAACTATGTTCAAGCGTGGTCTCATACGCCAATTTACCGTTCTCTTTAAGTACCGTTAAAACATGAGCATTCGCTTTAAAAACGTGCTCACCGGCAAAATATTCTGTTCCGGGCAAAAAGACCCCATTATCTCCCACGGGGTTATCTACCGGTAAATCATACTTAAGACCCACCAAATAATCATCTTGTCCATGACCCGGCGCTGTATGCACCGCTCCGGTGCCAGCTTCTGTCGTCACATGATCCCCTAAAATAACCGGCACCTGACGATCATAAAAAGGATGCTGTAAAAATAACTTTTCAAAAACCTGACCCATGCAAACCGTCACTACCGTATATTGCTCAATTCCATACCTTGCAATAACTTCTTCTAATAGCGCCTGTGCCACGACTAAACGTTCCGAACGTCCTGCTAGAACACACTGAATAACCGCATATTCCAAGTCAGGGTGAAGCGCAACCGCTTGGTTTGCAGGCAGTGTCCACGGTGTTGTTGTCCAAATTACAAAAGAAACAGGACCCTCACCCTGATTCTCTACCGGTTCACATCTATCCCAAAAACTGCGCTCATCGACAACCTGAAATTTGACATCAATCGCCGGCGACTGCTTATCTTCATATTCCACCTCAGCCTCCGCTAAAGCGGAGCCACAATCGGTACACCAATGCACAGGCTTGGCGCCCTGGTGTAAATGTCCTCGACTGGCAATGTTACCTAAGGCTCGAACAATATTCGCCTCAACGTTATAATCCATCGTTAAATACGGCGTTTCCCACTCACCAAAAACTCCTAAACGAATGAATTCATCTCGCTGCATAGTAACTTGCTTACCCGCATAATCTCGGCACAATTCACGAAATTTTGCCGCACTAATTTTATCGCCCGCTTTCCCCGATTTTTTCTCAACCATTAACTCAATAGGCAAGCCATGACAATCCCAACCAGGAATATAATGCGCATCAAAACCACTGAGTGTCTTTGACTTCACAATCATGTCCTTCAATACCTTATTAACCGCATGGCCTATATGAATAGCTCCATTTGCATAGGGAGGACCATCATGCAAAATAAACTTTTCCCGTCCATCATATGCCGTTCTTATCGCCTGATATAAAGACGACTTTTGCCAATGACTTAAACGCTCCGGTTCTCTTTGCGCCAAATTAGCCTTCATTGGGAAAGCTGTTTTAGGTAAATTCAGTGTCTTTTTATATTCCATGATCCTATTGTCTTTAATAGTCTAAGCTAGCTTTCGCAACACTTACATCTTCTCTTATCTGAAGTTTAAGTTCTTCAAGAGACTGAAAGTGTTTTTCATCTCTAATCTTCTTTTTAAAATGTACTTCCACATAACGCCCGTATATATCCTCATCGAAATCAAACAGATGAACTTCCAACAATAGCCCTCTGCCACTGACGGTTGGTCTACTACCCACATTAGCAACACCACAGAACGCTTGCCCATGCAACCCTGTTAAGGTAATAGCGAAAACACCAAAAAGCGGAGGAATTTTCCTAAACATCTCAATATTAGCCGTTGGAAACCCTAAGGTACGCCCTCGCTTGTCTCCGTGAACCACACGCCCACAAACAGAAAAAGAACGCCCCAAAAACAATGCCGCACTATCAAGGTCTTCTTTTGCCAAAGCATCACGGATTAACGTGCTACTCACTCTTTTACCCTTTATTAAGAACGGCTGAGTGTCACAAACATCAAAACCCATTTCCTGACCGCACGCTTTCAATAATGAAAAAGTCCCGCGCCTTGCTTTACCAAAATGAAAATCATCGCCTACGACCAAATATTTAACATTCAACCGATTACATAGCACTTCTTGAATAAAACACTCAGGCTCCCAGTCAGCTAAAATACGGCTAAAACGAAGAACGTATACTCCATCGACAGGCAACCGCTTTAACTGCAGTATCTTCTCACGTAATCGGGTTATTCGTGCCGGCCCATTATCACCTTGAAAATACTCCAATGGCTGCGGCTCAAATAACATAATAACGACCGGTAAGCCTAACTTTACACCCTCTTGGGCTAATCCACTAATCACAGCCTGATGGCCTAAATGCACGCCATCAAAATTTCCAATCGTCAACACACAGCCCTCAGGAAATGTTCTTGAGTGACTTAACCCCCGAATTAATCGCATAAATTATTTTTTTTTATAACTCTTAATTTTAACATTTTTTAACAGCGCCTCATAGTCTGCTACCTTTAAACACGACCACCCAAGTGCCGAAATCGTAATCCAAACAGCAATAAGGTCAACAAATAAACCAAGAAACCAAGCGCTATCCACTGCACTAACTCCAAAATACGCGACCCCATCTGCCCATCCGACCCAACGGCACCATCAACGAAATAAAACAGTACACACCCCATTGCTATATTGGCAATGACCACCCTCGCTATAAATAAACCCCAACCCTTCCTTGGATGAAAAATTTTATGCTGCAATAATGTTCCCAGTAACAAACCCGCATTTAAGAAGGCACTGAGTGATGTTGCTAAAGCCAAGCCAGCATGCGCCAGAGGGAAAACCAAACAAATATTAAGCACCATATTAAAACTCACCGCATAAAGACCAAACCTGACCGGTGTTTTCATATCTTGTCTTGCCGTAAATCCCGGAACCAAAATCTTAACCAAAACAAAGCCTAACAACCCTAACGCATAAGCAAACAAACTTCTTCCTGCCATGACAACATCATAATCACTAAAACTTTCATATTGAAACAGCGCTGACAACATAGGCTCAGCTAAAATAGCCAATCCTACCGACGCAGGGATACCGATAATCATGACCCAACGAAGCCCCCAATCCAGCGCATCAGAAAATGACGTTTCATCATTCGCTGCATAATTTTTAGACAGCCTGGGTAAAATCACGGTCGCCAACGCTATTCCAAAAACACCTAATGGAAATTCAACAAGCCGGTCCGAATAATAAAGCCAAGAAATACTTCCCGCTGCTAAAAACGATGCAATTAAGGTATCTAACAATAAATTAATTTGCGTTACTGAGGCGCCAAATAATGCCGGCACCATTAAAGACATAATTTTCTTTACACCGGGATCTTTAAAACCAAAGCGCAAGCGCGGCAACAGACCTAAGCGCATTAATGCCGGAAATTGAAATAACAATTGAACGATACCGGCTGCAAAAACACCCCAAGCAAGCGCCATAACCGGCTCATTCATAAGTGGGGCCAACCAGATGGCAGCTCCAATTAAACACAAATTCAAAAAAACCGGTGTAAACGCTGGCACAACAAATTTTCCAAACGTATTTAAAATCCCGCCTGCAAAAGCAACCGATGAAATAAAAAATAAATAAGGGAAAGTCAATCGCAACAAATCTACAGCCAATTCATATTGACCGCTCTTTTCCCATAAAAAACCAGGGGCAAAAATAAGAATAATAATCGGCGCAGCGGCGACCCCTATAACCGTTAGCACAATCAAAACTAACGCTAAAGCCCCCCCTGTTCGGTCCACAAATTGTTTTAATGCCTGTTTACCATGTTGTTCCTTATATTCAGCCAGCACTGGAACAAATGCCTGAGAGAACGCGCCCTCAGCAAAGAGACGCCTTAAGAAGTTTGGTATCTTAAAGGCCACAAAAAACACATCTGTGGCCGCATCAGCACCAAACAGGCGCGCTAGCAACATGTCACGGATAAACCCCATGATACGGGACAGCATCGTCATAAAGCTCACAACTGCCGTTGATTTTAATAATTGTTTACTCAAAACAGGTGTTTTCTACAAAAGGATTAAATCAAAGTTTGACAATAATAGCATTAATTAAGATAATAACTGATTGATTGCAACTACCTTAAAGAATAAATCATGGCAAACTCACCACAAGCTAAGAAAAGAGCGCGTCAAGCGGAAAAGCACCGTGCATTGAATGCGTCTCAACGCAGCAACTTAAGAACCTATATCAAGGCTGTTATCGCTGCTATTAACAACGGCGACCTTGAAGCCTCAAAACAGGCATACCAAAAAGTTGTTCCAGTTATTGATTCAGCTGTAAGCAAAGGCTTAATCCATAAAAATAAAGCCGCTCGCGGCAAAAGCAGACTTAACGCTAAGGTCCGCACATTAGCAGTAGCCGGATAAGAAGATTACACAAGGCTAGGCGATCACGCCTACCCTTGTAATCTCCCTACAACAACACCAAGTTATCGCGGTGTATCACTTCAGCGTCATCACTGTACCCCAGCAAACGCTCAAACTCATCACTTGAACAACCCTTAATTAACTGCACATCATTCGCAGCATAATTAACCAACCCTCGAGCAACTTCATTCCCCGCAAAATCAACACAAGAAACCAGATCCCCCCGTTTAAATACGCCATCAACGGCCGTTATCCCAACCGCTAAAAGACTCTTCCCTGACTCCTTTAAAACCCGAACCGCGCCGTCATCCAGAGAAAGACAACCTTTAACCTGAAGATGCCCAGCCAACCATTGTTTTCTTGCGGCAAAACGAGCAATGTCCGGCTTTAAAAATGTTCCGATATTCTCACCCGCCACCAACCTTAAAATAATCTCCTCATCGTAACCTGAGGCAATCATCGTTCCCGCACCTGAACGCGCCGCTAGTTTCGCTGCAGAAATCTTAGTTGCCATACCACCGCGCCCTAACCCACTTCGACTCCCACCGGCCATTGCATCTAGCGCTGACTCATCAACACCTATCACGTCAATCAACCGAGCCTCTTTATTAACACTCGGATCACTGTCAAACAAACCCAATTGATCAGTCAGGATAATCAACAAATCCGCCTCAACAAGATTAGCCAATAAAGCCGCTAAAGTATCATTATCACCAAAACGTATTTCCTCGGTAGCAACCGCATCATTTTCATTAATAATCGGCACAACGCCATAACCCAATAAGGTTAATAAGGTACTCCGAGCATTTAAATACCGCTGACGATCCGACAGATCATCATGGGTTAATAACACTTGGGCTGTATGCAAACAATGCTTTTGAAAGCTATTCTCATAAGCCTGAACTAAACCCATTTGACCCACAGAAGCCGCGGCCTGCAGTTCATGCAAGGAATGCGGCCGCTCTATTAAATTAAGACGACAAATGCCTTCAGCAACTGAACCCGACGAAACCAATAAGACATCCAGGCCACGCCGACGCAACTCTGCAATCTGCGCCACCCAATCAGCCATAGCAGAGACATCAAGACCTTCACCCCCATTGGTGAGCAAAGAACTGCCAATTTTTATAACAATTCGCCGTGATTGAAGAAAGTCAGGCCTCGTCACGGGGCTGCTCTCGACTCTGCTCTAAAAAATCCATAATAGCGAACATCAAACCACCCACTCCATTCTTTTTTATGGCTGAAATCCTATACACAGGACCTGTCCAATTCAATGCATCTACGATCGCCTGACAATGTGCGTCTACAGCATCGCCCTGCAATCTATCTATCTTATTCAACACCAACCACCGTTCTTTTTTAGCTAAATCATCGCTCCATAATGCAAGCTCGGCGACAATCTTCTCAGCAGCTTCAACCGGTGAAATATCTGACTCATACGGCTCAACATCAACGATATGAAGCAATAAACGTGTCCGAGATAAATGCTTCAAGAACTGCAGCCCTAAGCCCGCGCCCTCTGATGCACCTTCAATAACACCTGGAATATCTGCAATAACAAAACTACGCAAGTCATCGACCCTGACCACTCCTAAATTAGGATGCAATGTAGTAAAAGGATAATCAGCTACCTTAGGTTTGGCTGAAGAAACCTGCCGAATCAAACTGGATTTACCTGCATTTGGCATACCCAACAAACCCACATCAGCAATTAACTTAAGCTCTAAATTTAAAAAACGATGCTCTCCCGGTGTCCCTTTAGTCGCCTTACGTGGCGCCCGATTAGTGCTGCTCTTAAAACGCGCATTACCCAAGCCATGAAAACCACCTTTAGCCACCAACAAAACATCGCCTGGCGCCGTTAAATCGCCAATTTTTTCACCCGTCTCTGAATCGTACACGAGCGTCCCAGGCGGCACAGCCACACGACAGTCATCACCCATACCCCCCGTACAATTGCGCCCCATACCATTTTGACCACGCTGTGCCCGATGAACAGAATGATAGCGAAAATCAACTAAGGTATTTACATTTTCAGTTGCCACCAGGTAAACACTTCCCCCATCGCCCCCATCGCCCCCATCTGGGCCGCCGAATGGAATATATTTTTCACGGCGAAAACCAATGGCCCCATTACCGCCGTCACCCGCTTCAACACGAATTCGCGCCTCATCAACAAACTTCATTACTTACCCCCTTCGCTTCACAAAGAATAACCACACCATCAGAGCAAGCCATTACAAAAAAAAACACATCTATCACCACAAACAAAAAAGCCCCACCAAAAGGTGAGGCTTTAATAAACCATGTACCACTAAAGCATCAATGCTTCACATGCACTTATGCTGCTACAACGCTCACATAACTGCGTTTTTTAGGTCCTTTAACCTCAAAAATAACGCGCCCTTCTGCTGTTGCAAAAAGTGTATGATCTTTACCGCACCCAACATTTACACCCGGATGAAACCGTGTGCCACGCTGACGAACGAGAATGTTTCCCGCTGCGACCGTTTCTCCACCATAACGTTTAACGCCTAATCGCTTCGATTCCGAATCGCGACCATTTCGAGTACTACCGCCTGCCTTCTTATGAGCCATCTTCTAACCCCAACTAAATATTAATTATGCAGAAATGCCAGTAATCTGGACTTCCGTGTAATATTGACGATGCCCCATTTGCTTCATTTGGTGCTTACGTCTCTTAAATTTAATGATCTTAATTTTCTTGTGTCGCCCTTGCGAGGTGACTTTTCCGGTTACCTTACCACCGCCAACGAAAGGCTGACCGACCTTAACTACGTCATCCGATTGTACTAACAGTACCTTATCGAACTCCACATCATCACCTGAATCTACATCCAGCTTCTCTATTTTAAGGACTGACCCTTCTTCAACGCGATATTGTTTACCGCCTGTTTGAATTACCGCATACATCTGGTTAATCTCCACGGAACATGGTTATTTAAATTAATCAGCAATTTTAGCTACAAATACCAATGTCGTCAACCCGAAATTCATCAATTACACCATTCCCGCTATTAAAACAACAGAAATACCAACGATCAACATAACTTTTATGTAAAATACTCCCAATATTTTATCTGAAAAATTCACAATGTCAGCACAAAACCAAGAACAAACTCCATTTATCATTGATCAGCCCATTAATTTTGATGTCATCAAAACACTCACTCTTGATGACAGTAAGGCAACGGACCAACTCATTCTAAATGAACTCAACTCCGATGTTGTTCTGATTAATCAAATTGGCCACTATATTGTTGGCAGTGGCGGCAAAAGATTACGCCCCATGTTATTGCTTCTTGCCGCCAAAGCATTGAACTATGATGGTAAGCAACACTTAACACTTGCCGCGGTTATTGAATTTATTCACACAGCCACACTCTTACATGATGATGTTGTTGATGAATCTGACTTAAGACGCGGCAAAGGCTCTGCTAATGCCGTATGGGGTAATGCTGCCAGCGTGCTCGTCGGTGACTTCCTTTATTCCAAAGCCTTTGAAATGATGGTGAGAGTTGACAACATGCGGGTCATGGAAATTCTCTCTAAAACAACAACCGCAATCGCAGAAGGCGAAGTACTTCAACTCCTTAACTGCAACAACCCAACAACCACAGAGACAAGTTATCTGGAAGTTATCTCCAGAAAGACGGCGATCCTCTTTAGTGCCGCAACACGTCTTAGTGCCCTGTTAGTCGATGCGTCTTCTGAAACAGAGGCACAAATGGCAGCCTACGGCATGCATCTGGGAAATGCCTTCCAACTTATTGATGACGCATTAGATTACAAAGCCAACGCTGAAGATCTCGGCAAGAACCTAGGCGACGACCTCGCCGAAGGAAAGCCTACACTACCGCTGATCCACGCCATTGAACACGCTAACGAAGGCGATGCTCAAATTATTACTGATGCTATTAAAGAAGGCGACCGTAACGCATTTAACGACGTTTACAAGATCGTTCAAGCCACAGGGGCGATTGAATACACGGAGAAACGTGCTGAAGAAGAAGCCCAAAAAGCAATCAATGCATTAGCCTTAATAGCTGATTCACCTTATAAACAAGCGATGATGCAACTGGCTATTTTTTCAGTGCAACGAAATTATTAAACCATTCCCAAACAGCACTGCTAAGCGCAAACGATTCGTCGCCCTGTTTGAATGAAAAGCCTACTTCTCCGTTACCACTGCATCAATAAAATTTTTCCGTAATCGCTGGCGAACCGTTTCTACCGCTGACATATTTAAAAATGGTCCGAGCTTTACCCGGTACCAGTT
>MPSY01000061.1:0-3949 GCA_001901525.1 Methylococcales bacterium OPU3_GD_OMZ
TTCTTTTTCGCCGCTTTCTCATCATAAGATTCAAAATCTTCGTAAAAATAACGACTGGCCGCAGCCATTTCCTTCAAGGTCTTACTGCGCTCACGCAAGGCCACGACAACCATTTCAACAGTGGGCCCACCCTCTGTATGAATACCCTGATTATCTAAATGCCACTGCAAATGCGGCGTTATCATTTCAGGGTCTGCGCTCATAATATATTGATGATTCAACCATAATAATTTCTCCGTATTAAAAGCTGACGCAGAAACATTCACCGCGGCTAAATCAAAATGCGCTATCATTTCATCAATTGAAAATATCTCCTGATCACCGTGTGACCAGCCTAAACGCACTAAATAATTGAGCAGGGCCTGCGGTAAAAAACCGTCATCCCGGTATTGCATCACACTCACAGCACCGTGCCGTTTTGACAACCGACTGCCGTCATCGCCTAAGATCATAGGCAAATGCGCATACCGCGGCGGCTCCACATTCAGTGCTTTTAAAATATTAATTTGTCGCGGCGTATTATTAATATGATCGTCCCCACGTATCACGTAATTAATACCCATATCCCAATCATCAATAACGACGGTTAAATTATAGGTGGGTGACCCATCTCCACGGGCAATAATTAAATCATCCAACTCACTGTTATTAATAGTAATATCGCCTTTTACACAATCACTAATAACCACCGTACCTTCGGTCGGGTTTTTAAAGCGAATAACTGGCGCCACGTCACTCCTGACATTATCGCCATGACGACAACGACCATCATAGCGAGGCTTTTCTTTACGACTCATTTGCTCCGCGCGTAAGACTTCTAACGCATCCTTACTGCAATAACAATAATAAGCATCACCCTGATCCAAGAGCTGTTGAATCACTTCTTTATAACGATCAAAACGTTGGGTCTGATAATAAGGCCCCTCATCGTAGCGCAAACCTAACCACGCCATCCCTTCTAAAATAGCATCAACCGAAGCCTCGGTTGAACGCTCACGATCAGTATCTTCGATTCGTAAAACGAACTGGCCTTGGTGCTGGCGCGCATAAAGCCAGGAGAACAGCGCAGTACGCGCCCCACCGACATGAAGATAACCCGTAGGACTCGGTGCAAAACGTGTTTTTATATCCATTTATTTCTTTCTTAATATTAAGTTTGCATACTGTTTAGCAATCCCCATCGCTTTCATCGCGCGTTCTACATCCGTGTAGTAACCTAAAACGCCCTTGGCTGGTTCAGAACCCAGTGCGACTGCTTTTTGATACCACGCTCTAGCATCACTAGCACTGGGTGGAACACCTAAACCCACATCACTCAATGCACCCATCATCACCGCCGCTTCAACCAATCCCTGATCGGCTGCTTTTTTTAACCACCGCGCTGCTATGGCAGGGTCCTGCATCACACCTTTTCCCAAATAATAAATAGCTCCCACTTGCGCTTGCGCTAACGCATCCCCCTGGTCTGCTGTGTTTTTAATCACCGCTAAATCCGGTTGACCCGCCGACCACCCAAACACCGGTACTAGTAAAAAAACGACTAACACAAAAGATTTTATTTTATTCATTATTTCCCCCATTAAAAAACACCATTTATTCTATAACCGTCAAACCGCCCATATACGGCACTAACACCTCAGGGATATGAATACGGCCCTTAGCATCCTGACCATTTTCCATCACCGCGACCAAGGTTCGACCGGCGGCCAGACCTGACCCATTAAGTGTGTGCACTAATTCTGGCTTACCGGTTTCAGGATTGCGCCAACGTGCCTGCATCCGGCGGGCTTGAAAATCACCAAAGTTACTACATGAAGAAATCTCCCGATACTTCTGCTGCCCGGGCAACCAAACTTCCAGATCATAGGTTTTTCTGGCAGAAAAACCCGTATCACCCGCACAGAGCAGAACTTTCCGATAAGGTAAACCTAATAACTTGAGAATTTTCTCGGCATGCCCGGTTAATTCTTCATGCGCCGCTTCTGCATCCTCTGCCCGCACAATTTGCACTAATTCAACTTTCTCAAATTGGTGCTGGCGAATAAGCCCTCTGACATCTTTGCCGTATGAGCCCGCCTCACTTCGAAAACAAGGCGTTTGACAGACGTATTTCAGTGGCATTTTATCCGCGGCTACAATTTCATCCCGAACGCGATTCGTGACCGGAACCTCGGCGGTCGGAATCAAATATAACGGTGTTTCACTTTCTATTTTAAACAAATCTTTTTCAAACTTAGGCAGTTGCCCGGTTCCTTGCAATGTTTCGGTATTAGCCAGAAAGGGCACATAGGTTTCTTCATAACCGTGCTCTCGCCCATGAATATCAAGCATAAATTGAATTAAAGCACGCTGCAGCCGAGCGATGCCCCCTGTCAAAACGACAAAGCGAGCCGTTGCGATCTTTGCGCCTAACTCAAAATCCATTCCGCCTAATTTAGCGCCCAGATCAACATGGTCTAACGGTTCAAAATCAAATTGCCGCGGTTCCCCCCAGCAATACAGCTCAAGATTATCAGCCTCATCACGGCCCTCAGGAACCGCTGCGTCCAAGATATTAGGCAAACTCATAAAAAAAGCATTTAACTCTTCTTGAACCTTACTCAATACATTTTCGGCCTCTTTTAACTGATCGCCCAATGATTGCACATCATACAGTAAGGGTTGGATATCTTCGCCTTTTGCCTTCGCCTGACCGATCGCTTTGGAACGACTGTTACGGTCATTCTGTAATTCTTGTGTTTGTATTTGCAAGGCTTTACGCTGCGTTTCCAACGCACTGTATAGGTCAACATCTAACGCTAACTTTCGATGACTTAACGCTTGTTTAACCGCATTAATATCGGCTCTTAATAATCTGGGGTCTAACATATTATTCAACTACCTAAAAAATAAAAAACCCCGTCATGACAGGGACAAAAAAATCACACACCTAAATGATTTATGAAAAAACCTCTACGCTTAAGCACTACATTTGCTTACCCGCCAACAGACCTAAACTTAGCACTGACCCGGTCAAAAACACATTGCCGAAAAGTAAGCTGGCGACAAGATTAAAATTATCATCAAAAGAAAAGCCCTCTTCAATCATGTGTAACATAATATAGAGGCTGGACAAGGTAATAAACATCCCTCCTAACAGCACAATGGCTACTGTCTGATATTCAATCGTTAATGCCACTTTATGCATTAAGGTGCCGGTCACCATACCTAGTAAAAATGCCCCAATGGAGTTCGTAATCAATAAGCCGTAAGGCAATGCCCAATTGGAGCCATGAAAAACCCCCGAAGAATGCTGAAAAATCAATCGCCCCATGGACAACCCTAACCAGACCACTAAAACACAGACACTCACGCTGACAAAAATATTCAACATCGCTTTGGTCAGATTACCTTGCTCTAGCAAGTAGAGTGTATCCAACGAAAATGTTGAGAAGGTCGTGAGTGAACCGAAAACACCGACTAAAATAGCCAAACGGTATTCATCACCCAAAGCGACACGCTGTACCACCAGCGCTTCTGTCATCAGACCAATTAGAAAAGACCCGATAATATTAACGGCCAAGGTTCCGTAAGGAAATCCACGCCCTAACCACTGGTAAACCCCCGTTGAAATTAAAAACCGCAATACGGCACCGAGCGCACCGCCGAAGGCGACTGCATAAATCTGATTCATGAGGGTAACTTAATAAAATGCTTACGGTAATATTTCAATTCTTCGATCGACTCTAAAACATCGTCTAAGGCTTTGTGACTACCTTTTTTTTCAAAACCATCCAATAACTCCGGCGCCCAACGCTGCGCAAGTTCTTTCAAGGTAGACACATCTAAATTCCGATAATGAAAAAAAGCCTCTAATTCAGCCATATAGCGCACTAAAAACCGCCGGTCTTGGCCAATACTGTTTCCGCAAATCGGCGATTGATTGGCCCCGACCCATTGCGCTAAAAAA
>MPSY01000061.1:4124-11168 GCA_001901525.1 Methylococcales bacterium OPU3_GD_OMZ
GGCTGATGAATGGCTAACACCGGACCTTCAGCCAAAATATTGAGTTGCGCATCGGTTACTACAGTCGCTATCTCTATGATAAAATCTACATCTGGGTCCAGCCCCGTCATTTCCAGATCGATCCAGATAAGGTTTTGAGGGTCTAATGCCATAAAATAATCCAATCTACAGATAAAGTTGCGACAAATTGTAGCATTGGCTAATCTTTATACCTAACTTTTTGAAATAACTTAAAGCAATTATCCATGAATACCTTTACTGTCATTTTCCTTATCGCCCTAGCCTTATCTTTTGGTACCCACTACTGGCTCTCAAAACGTCAGAGTCGCCATGTTGACCTACACCGCGAAAAAGTCCCTAAAGCTTTTAACGCAACGGTCACGCTTGAAGAGCACCAAAAAGCGGCTGATTACACGCTGGCTAAAGAAAAACTAGGGGGGTATGACCAGATTGCCGGTGTTTTTTTCTTGTTATTCCTTACCGTTGGCGGCGGCATAGATTGGTCATTCACACTCTGGCAATCCTACGGCTATTCACCCATAACAACAGGACTGGGTGCCATCGTCACTATCTTTCTAATTATGCACGTTTTGGAATTACCCACCAGTATTTACCAAACCTTTGTCATCGAAGATAAATTCGGTTTTAATCGCAGCACGCCCTTTCAATTTGCTAAAGACCAATTCATTCAGATTTTTTTAATGCTACTCATCGGTCTACCTATTCTGGCACTCATCCTCTGGGTTATGAATAGCGTTGGTACTTATTGGTGGCTACTGGCATGGGCTATTTTAATGGGTTTTTCACTGCTCATGAGCTGGTTATTTCCAACCGTCATTGCGCCCTTATTTAACAAATTCACCCCGTTAGAGGATGGCCCACTCAAAGATCGTATTCAACAATTACTTGAGCGTTGCGGTTTTAACAGCCAAGGCATCTTTATCATGGATGGTTCTCGCCGCTCAGGCCATGGCAATGCTTATTTTACCGGCATCGGTAATAACAAACGTATCGTCTTTTTTGACACCCTGATCGAATCACTGGACGATGAAGAATTAGAAGCGGTACTGGCTCATGAACTGGGTCATTTTAAATGCAAACACGTCATCAAAATGCTCGTAGCAACTTCGGTTATGACTCTTGTCAGCCTCGGTGTTTTAGGCTGGCTCATTGAACAAGATTGGTTTTTTCAAGGCTTAGGAATTTCTGAACCTTCTAACGCTGCCGCCTTGTTATTATTTATGTTGGTTTCTCCGGTATTTACTTTTTTCATTCAGCCCATCAGTGCCTTTTTTCAGCGTAAGTTTGAATTTGAAGCCGATGATTTTGCGGCTAACAATGCCAAAGCATCCATGCTGATCAGCGGCTTGGTTAAACTGTATCGTGAAAATGCGAACACCTTAACGCCTGACCCGCTTTATTCCGCCTTTCACTATAGCCACCCACCGGCGGCTATTCGCATTGCCCACCTGGACCCTGATGCCTTAAATGGCTGATCTTTTAGAAGGCCTGGTTATTTCTCACTTAGGCAAAGGACTTGCCGTTGAACATGCAGGGAAAACGATCATTTGCCAAACACGGCGACAACTCGGGGTTGCCGCCGTCGGCGATCGGGTCTTATGGGAGAAAACCGGCTCCGATCAGGGCCGGGTTGCTGAATTACTGCCCCGCCGCTCCGTCTTAACAAGACCTGCTCGTCAGGGTAAAACACGTCCCGTTGCGGCCAATATCGACAAAGTTATCGTCGTCTTTGCCACAGAACCCCACTGCGACTTTTTACTCATTGACCAATATCTGGCCGTTTGTGAAAATCGTAATATTAGTGCCGAATTAGTCTTTAATAAAATTGACCTGACCCCCACCTCTGAACGCCAACGCATTACTCAAGAATTAACACACTACCAAGACATGGGCTATACACTGCACTCTGTAAGTGCGGCGACTAGCGAAGGCTTAACAACCCTCACCGACGCACTGGCTAATCAAACCAGCATTTTAGCCGGACAATCAGGTGTTGGTAAATCATCACTGACCAATGCTCTAATTCCTGACAAGGCACTTAAAACAAACACCTTATCTACAGCAAATGCACACGGCCGACATACCACAACCGCGGCAACCCTTTATCACTTACCCTCAGGAGGCGCCCTTATCGACAGCCCGGGTGTGGCTATTTTTGGTCTTGCAGGACTTTCTGAAGCGCAGTTAGCGTATGGTTTTAGAGAATTCCAACCCTTTATTGAAGCCTGCCAATTTAATGATTGCCAACACCAAAAGGATAAAGGCTGCGCCGTTCGACAAGCTGTTGAAGACCAGAGCATCAGTAAAACGCGTTACCACCGCTACTTAAAATTAAAAGAGAAAATGAACCTCTAACTTGAGTCGACCTCAGCGCTAACCGGGCGGCCAACACAGCTGCCGACCGCCAAGCAAATGCAGATGTAAATGGTAAACCTCTTGACCACCCTGATCATTACAATTAATCACCGTACGGTAGCCATTCTCCGCCAACCCTTGCTGATCTGCTATCAATGCACACCGCGTTAGTAATTCACCGGCCAGCGCTTTGTCAGACAACGCATTTAAAGTTGCAATATGTTGTTTCGGGATCACTAAAATATGTACCGGTGCCTGTGGGTTAATATCATTAAATGCTAAAACATTTGCATCTTCGTAAACGATATCCGGAACGATTTCCCCCCGAACCATTTTGCAAAACAAACAATCACTCATTTCACACCTCCCTTTTATAATTCCCGACGCCCATTAAAAGCATGCGCTAAGGTTCCACCGTCAATATATTCCAACTCCCCGCCCATCGGCACTCCGTGCGCAATGCGTGTCGCCGTAATATTTTGCCGGCGCGCCATTTCACTAATAAAATGGGCCGTCGCTTCCCCTTCAACCGTGGCATTCGTTGCCAAAATAATTTCTTTAACAAGCCCCAGAGTTAACCGCTGCGCTAACAAATCAAAACCCAACTCGTCGGGCCCAATTCCATCCAACGGTGAGAGTCTGCCATGCAAAACAAAAAACTTGCCTCGAAACACGGCCGATTGATCAACAACCCAGACATCGGCAGGTGTTTCTACAACACACAAAACCGTCTCATCACGAGAGGAACTGGCACAAAGATGGCACACCTCATACTCAGTCAACGTTCGACATTGCTGACAATGCCCCACTTGGTCAATTGCCTTTAATAATGTTTCCGCCAGTTGAATACCGCCGCGTTGATCTTTTTGTAATAAATGAAAGGCCATCCGTTGTGCTGACTTAGGGCCCACCCCCGGCAAACAGCATAAGGCTTGGATCAAATCATTTAATAATCCTGACTGGTGCATTAAAAGGGCATTTTAAATCCTGGAGGCATTGGAAAACCCGCTGTCATGCCCGCCATTTTCTCCTGCTTCAATTTAGCAACTTTATTCACGGCATCATTAATGGCCGCCGCCACTAAATCTTCTAACATATCCTTATCATCCGCCAATAAAGAGTCATCAATTGAAACGGTTTTAACAGCACGCTTGCCCGTCATCACCAAGGTTACCAAGCCACCACCTGACTCTCCTTTAACTTCCATTTGCGCCAATTCATCTTGGGTTTTCTGAAAGTTCTCCTGCATTTTCTGGGCTTGTTGTAGCAAGCCCCCTAATTCATTTTTCATTGCTTTTCCTCACTGCTTTTAACAGGTTCTATCGTTCCCGGTATGACGTGCGCTGAAAACCTGTCCTTTAACGCCCTAACCGCTTTATCATCATCAATTGCTTGTTCTGCGGACTGTTGCCGACTTTTTATTTGCTCATTAATTAATACTGCCGGTGTTGTGGTATGTGCTAACGATTGCGTCTGAATCACCAATTTAACTGACCGCCCCAAATAACCTTGTAATGCCTTCAATAAAGATTGTTCGGTTTTTTTACCGTGTAATTCTTTAAAGCGCTCATCCAGCATCAAACGACATTGGTCGTCTGTCAAGGAGGCCAAAATACAATTGTTTGCTAACTCTCGCGCCATCCCACCCAAGTTCATTGCACCCACCATCACCAGCCAGTCATCCGTCCCAGAAGACTTAGCTGTCTCCTCAACACTTTTAGACGCCTGCTGCTTCACAATCGTTTTAACCGATACCGGCGCAACGCCAGAGTTCTGCTCAGCACCTGTGCTGACGGAGCCTATCGGTCTAAATGCCAACATTCGAAGCAATAACATCTCAAAACCACTGCGTAAATCCACGGCTAACTGCAAATCCTTTCGCCCCGTTAAAGCAATCTGATAATACAATTGAACCTCTTCCGGCGTGAAAGCTGCAACCAAGTTCTCAACAACTTCTCTGGATTCTGCTAATACCAATGTCTCTGGAACCACTTGAGCCAATGCAGTTCGGTGCAATATTCGAATCACACTGGCACACACTGAATCAAAATCAGAAGAAAAGTCTGCCATTTCAGCAACCTTTTGTAATGCTCTGGCAGGATCATTAGCCGCCACCGTCAATAACAATTCTCCAACGGCCTGACTCCCTACCGTACCCAACATGGACTGCACATGGGCAACTGAAACTTGACCTTCTCCAAAAACAATCGCCTGATCTAAAAGACTTAATCCGTCACGCATACTGCCTGCGGCAACATGAGCAATGAGCGCTAGCGCAGCGGCATCATAAGCAATTGTTTCTTTCTGTAAAATGGTCTTCATTTGGTCTGTTAATTGATTAACAGTTAAATGCTTCAAGCTGAATTGCAAGCACCGCGACAATACCGTCACCGGTATTTTCTGCGGGTCCGTCGTTGCTAGGAGAAACTTTACATGGTCAGGCGGCTCTTCCAACGTCTTCAATAAGGCATTGAAGCTATGTCCCGATAACATATGCACTTCATCAATCAGATAAACCTTATAACGCCCGCGACTAGGTGCATACTGAATATTATCAATCAAGTCCCGAGTATCCTCAACCTTAGTTCTCGATGCTGCATCTATTTCTAGAAAATCAATATACTTATCATCATCAATATCACGGCAAACCGAACACTGACCACACGGATTAGCCGCTTGAATATCCTCACAATTTAGTGCTTTTGCAAGCACGCGCGCTATTGTTGTTTTACCCACACCGCGCGTACCGGTAAATAAATAGGCATGATGTAAACGATCAGACTTCAGAGCGTTCATCAATGACTTAACAACCGACTCTTGGCCAACAATCTCATTAAAACCCTGAGGTCGCCATTTTCGCGCTAGTGCTTGATAAGTCATGACGGTTGAATAGAAGAAAGAAGAACAAAACGGGTAGTCATGGGTGGAAACTGCGCCAGCCACATCCCGGCACACGAATAAGCTGCTGCCGCTGCTCCCTTCCGGGCCTGACGGGGTTTACAGCGTATCGTTGCGAGAGGACCGACACAGTTACCATAGAGACTTTCGAGCAATGTTCCCGAAAGGAAGGCAATTATGCTCGAATTCAATACAAAATTCAATAACCGTGTATTTTTTGTTTGAAATATATTCATTTCATACATTCGCAATTAATACACACCGTAAAAAAATGCCTTCCATTATTCAATCAACGACCATTACAATTGCAACCAACCCGTACGATTAACACCGGTCAGCATTTCACCCACTGAACTGGCAATTCTAGTTGCTAACCGCTCAAGAAATTGTTCCCGCGGTGTAAAATCTACTAATTTTTCTGCACCAATGATATCTTTTGCAACCGAACGATCATGTCCGATTCCATCAGCCAATCCCAAAGCAACACTTTCCTGACCGGTCCAGACCAATCCCGAAAACATGTCATCGGTCACCTTCAACCGCTCACCTCGCCCTTTTTTAACAGCGGCAATAAATTGTTGGTGAACCTGATCAAGCAAATGCTGTGCATGCGCCTTTTCAGCGCTATTAACCGGCGCAAAGGAATCCAACATGGCCTTATGCTTACCTGCCGTCATCACGCGGCGTTCAACACCTAATTTTTCCAAGGTATCTACAAAGCCATAGCCTTCCATAATGACACCTATTGAACCCACAACACTGGCAGGATTAACAAAAATCTTATCAACGGCTGCAGCAATATAATAGCCACCTGAAGTACACATATCAGTCACCACTGCATGAACAGGTAAATCAGGGTATTGTGCTCTGATTGCAACAATTTCCTCAAAAACATAGGCGGACTGCACAGGACTTCCTCCCGGCGTATTCAAACGGACAATAATGCCCTGCGTCATCTCATCTTCAGCAGCAGCACGCAAACCTTGAATAATATTAGCAGCATTTGCATCAGCCCCTTGCATAATCATTCCGGAAACATCAACAACCGCCGTATGCTTTTCAACACTCTGTATTCCTATGTTTAACCGCGGCCCCATACTAATAACTAACAAAACCACCAAATAAGTCATCATCGCTAATTTAAAAAAGATTCCCCAGCGCCGGGCTCTACGTTGCTCGGTGACTCCCGCTAACGCCAGTTTCTCAATTAATGACTTCTCCCAAGCATGATTACCCTCACTCGAAGCCAGTGTTTGCTTTGTGTTTTCCTCACTCATTTATCACCTTCTTAACCTAAAATTTCAATTATTCACAAAGAATAGTGCGTAAAAAACCGGCTGGAAACCGATTTGAAGGTAACCGCCTTTCTTAACTTAAATTTAAATGACCCCTTACCCACGCTATAACTGCCTCACAACCCGTCCGTCAAAAAAAACGGAGCATAGCACAAACCTATAAAGATCAACTTCATTTTGAATGCCTCTAGAAAATCTAGTCCGACAATCCTAATTTAAACCTCAGCACTCATAAGGACGGCCTAAATAAATTAAAACAGCCATTTATTATCCTCCCGTTTCATAATCGCGTTAACAACGCTGTTATTTTCGTAGGTAACTCGGCCGTCACAGTAAAAGGTTGCTCTGTTTCCGGGTGTTTAAAGGTCAGTTGATGCGCATGTAACATTAATCGATCGAAACCGTTTGCTTTAAATGCGTTAACACTCTCCGTGTCACCATAGCGCTCATCACCAACAATGGGATGCCCCAGCCA
>MPSY01000062.1:0-2600 GCA_001901525.1 Methylococcales bacterium OPU3_GD_OMZ
TGCAGTTAAGTAGATACGCAGTGTATGGCGTTTTGTTTGGCTTCTTGTTTCCGTTGGGCGCCATCTGTCTATTGTTATGGTCTAGTGGAGAATGGACATTTCAGCAAATTAGACTTATTCATGACCACAACACCTTATTATGGATAATCGATACTGCACCGATATTTCTAGGAATTTTTGCAGCATTCGGAGGCTATCAAAAAGATAAACTAGAGAGAGCCGTTTCTCGTTATGAGGGTTTGTCTTTGCAAAGAGGAAAAGTTTTAGATTCAGCATTTGATGGCGTTATCATGCTTGATAAGTTGGGTTGTGTTATTAATTTTAATAAGACCTGTGAGGCTGTTTTTGGCTACTGTAAAGCAGAAATTCTGGGTCATAAAATGGTTGACTTTATTTTTCCTGAAAATTATCGCGACCAGTATCATCAGGCGTTGACGAACTATGTTGCAACAGGTGAGCAGGTTGTTCTTAATAAACGTATAGAGATAGAAGGGCTCCATAAGAACGGCCATGTTTTTCCGATAGAGATAGTTATTAACCCCATAAAAATAGCCAACACTATCATGTTTAGTGCTTTTATCAGGGATATTACCGAACGTAATAAAGAGAAAGAGCGCTATTATCAAGTTGCATTTATGGATGAATTAACAGGCTTACCTAATCGTCGTTATTTTATCGATTTTTTAAAAAAACGGTTAACGCTTGAAATGTCTGATGATCAAGTCGGTACGTTGTTTTTTATAGACCTTAACCGATTTAAGTTGGTGAATGATAGTCTAGGGCATCATATCGGTGACGAGTTGTTACAAATTATCGCCCAGCGGTTATCTTTGAATATCAGAGAGGGTGATTTGGTCTGTCGTTTGGGGGGCGATGAGTTTCTTGTGCTCCTCGCTTCGAGTCGGGTGGGTCGAGAAAAAGCCACTAAAGATGCAAAAGTTAACGCTCAGGGTTTAGTTGAAAACCTGAGTAAGTTAATGATGATCGGCAAGCATAAAGTGGGTGTTTTAGCCAGTGTGGGTATCTGCCATTTTCATAGGGGCGATTGCGTTGATGATGTTCTTATATGGGCAGATTCAGCGATGTATCAGGCAAAAAAAAATTCACTGAATTCGGTTGCTGTTTATACCAAAGCGATGCATAAGGGCTTAATGAAGCAAATGAAAATTATAGAGTCACTTGATGAAGCCGTCTTTGATGAACAATTTTTTATGCTTTATCAACTGCAATATAATCAAAACAATGACCTAGTGGGTGCCGAAGCTCTCATTCGTTGGCAGCACCCGCGCTTAGGTTTGTTGCCTCCCGGTATCTTTATTTCGTTAGCCGAACAATATAGCCGGATGGAAGCCATAGGGATATGGGTTTTAGAGTCAGTTTTTAAACAAATTACGATCTGGAAAGCAGAGGGTTTAGAGTTACCGAAGGTATCGATTAATATCAGTGTTAAGCAATTGATGCAGGATGACTTTGTTAACATGCTCAATAGCCTGTCGCACAAGTACAATGTTTTTCCTAACGCCATTATTTTAGAGGTGACCGAAAGTATAAGTCTAGAGGATTTTAATTCTTTGCAAGAAAAGTTCGTGAAGTTAGTCAACCAGGGTTATCGTTTCTCACTGGATGATTTTGGTACCGGTTATGCGTCAATGACTAATTTTAAGCGGATGCCATTTTCTCAGGTAAAAGTGGACCAAAGTTTTATTACGGATATTGCAACTAATGAAGATAATTTAGCCTTTACTAAGGCAATTATCGCGATGGCTAAAACATTTGGCATGGAAGTGGTCGCTGAAGGGGTAGAGACTGATGGCCAGCATTCGATATTGATGGCTTTAGGTTGTGACCAGTTTCAGGGCTATTTGTTTTCAAAGCCGGTGCAACCAAAAAAACTTGCGAGGTTAATTAAATCTTAGCGATAGCCACTCAAACATAGATAATGAGGCTACTGTTCTAACACTTTAACTCAAAGTATTTTAGTTAGGCCAAGGCGTTTCTGAACGCTTAACGGGTTCGGTTAATTCTGTAAGTTGCAGTAAGGCAAAGAGCGTTTTTAAGTGCGGACATTCAGTATTTGTGTGCGCAGCCGCTTTGATTGCATTGCCTAAAATAGCATTAATTTCCATGGGACGACCGGCCTGATAGTCTAGTAGCATGCTGGTTTTGTAGGGCGGCATTTGTTGGGTATGGTTAATGTTGGTTTCAATTATATCCTCAGGGAGTCTGTGACCTAAGGCTGTGGCAATCGTAAAAACCTCTTGCATGATGGCGCGTATTAAGGGTTCTTGGGTTTGTAAAATGGTCTGTGTGCTAAGACCGCCCGAGAGGACCGATAAGGGGTTGAAAGGGGCATTCCAAATACATTTTTGCCACCGTGCGGTGGTAATGGATTCACTTAATTGACAATCTATGCCAGCATCGTTAAAAAATGTTGCCAGGCACCGGGTTTTTTCGCTAAAACCTGACGGTACATTTCCGAGCGTTAACCGTCCATAGGCCAAATGTTCAATTTCACCAGGGCTAATGCGATTACTGCAAATAAAAGCGAGCCCGCTGACCACCTCGTTATCTGGAAAAGCGGCGATGATTTCATCTTCAAT
>MPSY01000062.1:2893-11065 GCA_001901525.1 Methylococcales bacterium OPU3_GD_OMZ
ACGGAAACCTGAACCCCTTGTTGAGCTAAAAGGCTGCCGTAAAAACCGCCGATAGCGCCAGTGCCAAAGACTAAAGCGGTGGTCATAGATTCAGTGTTTCTTTTAGAAAAGGGACGGTTACTTTACGTTGCGCGGATAAGGTCGCGTGGTCCAGAATATTCAGTAAGGCCCAGAAGTCAGTCAGTTCGCGAGTATAGCGAGACAGAATAAAAGTCGCGGCTTGCGGAGAAATATCAAAACCCATGCGATGCGCTTTATGACTGAGTGCAACCATTAAGTTGGCGTCGCTTAAGCGTTCTAGTTTCAGGGTAAGTCCCCAGTTGAATCGAGTTTTAAGGTCGGTTAAGGGGATGTTTAATTGTGTGGGTAAACAATTAGCACTGATAATGAGGTGATTACCTTGTTCAGTAATGCGGTTAAAAAAATTAAAGTAGTGTTCTTGGTGCTGTTGGGTCTCATGGAGTAAATGAATATTGTCTATACAAACTAACGCTAAGTATTCTAGTCCTTCAAGAATGCTGGGGTCTGGGAGTTGTCCACTTTTTAATTCCAAATAGAAAGTATTGTCTCCTGTTTGCGCAGTTTGTTGACAACAGGCTTGTAAAAGGTGAGTTTTTCCGGTGCCGGAGGGTCCCCAGACAAAGATGAAGGGTTCGCCTTTTTTATCGCTGCATTGTTTTAAATGGCTGACAACCTCTTCGTTTTCACCGGAGAAATAGTCGTCAAAACTTTGGTTGCTTTGGTGTTTGAAATCAAGGGGTAATTGTTTGCTCATTGATTAGGTTCTTTCCCATTTGAACGAACATAAAATGTAGCGCTCATGAATAAGGTTAGGGCAAGAATGGCTTCGCCGGTGGCATACCAACGTTCAGCGAGATTAGCCATGGCTTCGACCAGTCCGTGGGTAATGTACAATAAACTGACATAGGCCATCCAGGCGGTACTTTTGGAGCGGCCGTGAAGAAAGCCGCGTAATGGTAGCAGAAGCGGTGTAACCGTGACGATGAGCACTAATGCAGTAGGAAAGCGTGCCGACGGCATGAGTAGTGTGTTCCAGGCCATCAGTAAAGCAAAAAGGCTAAAGTAGGCGCTGAGCGCTAAGGTGTAGTAAGTCTGTTTATTGAGTGTCATGAGGCGTTAAGTCGGTGAGCAGTTTGGGCTAATTGTTGCCCCATGAGTTGGCATAAGGTTTTTTCGTCGTTGCTTAAAGGCTGGCCGTGGCTGGCGAGGTGGCTAGGCCCATAAGGTGTGCCGCCGGTTTGTGTTTCCCGTAAGGCCGGCTCGCCGCAAGGCACGCCCATAATCATCATGCCTTGGTGCATCAGCGGTAACATCATGGATAATAATGTACTTTCGTGACCGCCATGCATGCTACTGGAGGAGGTAAAAACGACAGCGGGTTTGCCAGTGAGTGCACCGGCGAACCAAAGTTCGGTCGTACTATCAATAAAATATTTAAGAGGTGCGGCCATGTTGCCAAAATGGGTGGGACTACCGAGTGCTAAACCATGACAGTTTTTTAAGTCATCAAGCGTAGCATAAGGTGCGCCTTGTTCTGGAATGCTGTCTTCAGTCGCTTCGCAGACCGTGGATACATTCGGAACGGTGCGGATGATTGCAGTGGTATTTTGGCCAGATTCAACGCCGCGGGCAATTTGCTGGGCCATATCAATTGTAGAGCCATGTCGGCTGTAATAGAGAATGAGTATCTGTGTATCCATGGGATGTTTTTTGTAAGAGGTTGTCTTTTTGTGTTCGTTAATGAGGGTTTATAAAATGGCAAGGACGTTCTCAGGGGGACGGCCAATGACAGCCTGATCATTGGCCAAAACAATCGGGCGCTCAATAAGTTTCGGGTGATCAACCATTGCATTTATCACGGTGTCATCGTCAAGTGAAGTATCATTCAGGCCGGCGACCTTATAGTCAGGCTCATTTTTTCGTAGTAGTTCTCGGGGTTCAATAGCCAGTTTAGTTAAAATGGTTTTGATTTCTTCGGCACTGGGCGGTGTTTCTAAGTATTTTATAATGTCTGGTTCAATACCCTGTTCTTGAATGAGTTGCAATGTTTGGCGTGATTTACTGCAACGGGGATTGTGGTAAATAGTGACCTTCATGTTAGTTTCCTTAAAGCTTGAGTGAGCCGGTTGATTCTATCATAGCCTTTGATGAAATAGCCGGGTTAGTGTGGCGTTGTTAGTTTGAGTGGGTTGATCGTAGGCTGGTATTTTGTTGGGTTATTATGGTATTTTGGATTCTTTTTTATGCGGGATTAAAGTTAATGCAGTTACCTGAGTTCATTTCGGCGCGCGTGTTGGTGGTTGGCGATTTGATGCTTGACCAATATTGGCATGGCTCAACGTCTCGCGTTTCGCCAGAAGCCCCGGTTCCTATTGTTCATGTTAATAACCGTGAGTTTCGCCCGGGTGGAGCCGGTAATGTTGCGTTAAATTTAGCTGAGTTGGGTGTGGATGTTACGTTGGTGGGATATTGTGGTCAGGATGAAGCCGCAGATACCTTAACATCCGTGTTAACGGGTGCGGGGGTGAAGTGTTGCTTTATTACCTTAGATGAATACCCAACGATTACTAAATTGCGGGTTATGAGTCGAAATCAGCAGCTCATTCGTCTCGATTTTGAGGAAGATTTCCAGCAGTTTAACAGTGACCATCTGCTCGCTGTTTGCCCTGAGTTAATTGAGCAAACTGATGTGATTATTTTCTCAGATTACGGGAAAGGAACCTTAGCACAAGTCGAGCAGTTAATCGCGTTGGCTGGGCGTTATAACAAACCCGCATTGGTTGATCCTAAAGGAATGGATTTTGAACGCTATCGAAAGGCAACGCTTATGACGCCTAATTTAAGTGAGTTTGAAGGGGTTGTCGGACCTTGCCCTAATCAGGATGTATTGGTTGAGAAAGGTTATCAATTGATGGCACGGTTGGATCTTGCCGGGTTGTTAATTACCCGGGGAGAGCATGGCATGACTTTGCTGCAGCATGAGGGTAAACCCTTGCATTTGCCGACCCAAGCACGGGATGTTTTTGATGTAACCGGAGCGGGTGACACCGTTATCTCAGTGTTGGCAGCGAGTATGGCAGCCAATGAATCATTGGCGAATGCCACATGGTTGGCCAATACGGCAGCGGGTATTGTGGTCGGCAAATCCGGTACCGCGACTGTTACTACGACTGAAATGACTCAAGTGTTACAAGGACGGCGGTTGGGTCAGGGCGGTGTTGTTTCAGTGAGTGAGCTCGAATCTGCAATGGTAAAAGCTCATAAAAATAATGAAAGCGTTGTTGCGACTAACGGGTGTTTTGATATTTTACACCCGGGGCATATTCGTTATTTACAGCAAGCACGGAAGTTGGGGGATCGTCTGGTTGTTTTAGTGAACAGTGATGAGTCGGTCAGGCGATTAAAGGGCTCCGATCGGCCAGTGAATAATTTAGCGCATCGTATGGAAATGCTGGCGGCTGTAGCGTGTGTGGATTGGGTTGTGGCTTTTAGCGAAGATACGCCGCAAGTTTTAATCGACCAGTTGTTACCGGATATATTGGTTAAAGGCGGAGATTATCAAGCGATTACCGAGATTGCAGGGCATGAGAGTGTACTCGCTAATGGCGGCGAAGTTAAAATTCTGTCTTTTATAGAAGGACATTCGACCACTAATATTATTAATGCCATTAAGGACGGAGAAAAATCTATCTAGGGGTCGGTTTTTCGGTTAGACCCGTTGTAGAATTAATTCCAATGCCAGTTTACTGCCAAAATAAGCCAGTGCAAGAAAGATAAAGCCAATAATGGTGCCGCGGATGGCTTTTTTTCCGCGCCAACCGTAACGAATACGACCGAGCAATAAGCTACCAAATACGACCCATGCAAGGAGTGACAGGATTGTTTTGTGGGCAAGGTGTTGTGCAAAAATATCTTCAAGAAAGAAAAAACCACTGAGTAGGGAGCCCGACAAAAAGAGCATGCCTGCCCCTATCATTTGAAATAATAAGAGTTCCATGGTTTGCAAGGGGGGCAATGAAAGTACCAGTCTGTGTGGACGATGACCATGAAGTTGATGGTCTTGCATGGCCAATAAGATGGCTTGGAAAGCGGCTATATTAAAAAGGCTGAAGGCTATAATAGAGGTGAGAATGTGAATATTCATTTGCCAGGCGTGATTGACCAGAATTTGTGGCTTAATGGCAACGTTGCCTTCAAGTCCTAGCATCAGTGCGGCGATCGGAAAAATCGCAATGGCTAATTTGTCGATGGGTCGTGTTAATGCCGCTAAAAGAAATAGCCAGACAACAATGTCGGAAATAAGTGAGCCTGCAGTAAAGAAATTTAGATTTAAGCCTTCAGGCGTAAATAATTTTGGGGTGACTGTTGTGGTATGTAAAAGCACGGCAACCCAGCCTAGAGTGAGTGGTTTAAGGTGCTTAAATAAGCCGTTAGGGAGCGTATTTCTATTCGTTGCAATTAAAAATGCACTTAATAAATAACTGATAATAGTCAGATTATTGATTAATGGATGAATCATTAAGGCTGTCCTTATTGGATTAGTCTGGCATAATGGTTGCCTTTACTATTAAAGCTATAATTTGCTAAGGAAATAAAGTTGTTTCTCTTGGAGAATTAAAAATTATAACCTGTTTGGGCTCTGAATGAGTCATATTTAAGAGTTGTGAAGGTGTTGGTCTATTATGTTTGAAAATTTAACCGATCGTTTAACGAAAACGCTTAAGGTCGTCCGCGGGCAAGGGCGTCTTACTGAAGATAATATTAAGGATACGTTGCGCGAGATTCGTCTGTCCTTGTTAGAAGCGGATGTCGCCTTACCTGTGGTTCAGGCGTTTATTGCTGGGGTAAAAACTCGGGCATTGGGAACCGAAGTTGAAACCAGTTTACTGCCTAGCCAAGCTTTATTGAAAATCGTTCAAGATGAACTCATGCAGGTCATGGGCGGGGCGAATGAAGGCTTGAGTTTTAAAACTAATCCGCCGGCAGTTATTTTAATGGCGGGTTTGCAAGGGGCAGGTAAAACCACGACAGTCGCAAAATTAGGACGTTGGCTGAAGGAAAATCATAAAAAATCAGTGGGTGTTGTCAGTGCCGATGTTTATCGACCTGCGGCAATCAAGCAATTAGAAACTTTAGCAAATGATTTATCCTTGGAGTTTTTTGAAAGTGATGTTTCACAAAAACCGGTTGATATTGCCACTAATGCCATTGCTAAAGCGCGGCGTAAATTTCTTGATGTATTAATTGTTGATACGGCAGGACGTTTAGCCATTGATGATGAAATGATGGCTGAGATCAAAGCCTTACATGCTGCGATTAAGCCGATTGAAACCCTCTTTGTGGTTGATAGTATGACCGGGCAGGATGCGGCTAATACCGCGAAAGCGTTTGATGAAGCGCTCCCTTTAACCGGCGTTGTGCTCACCAAGGCAGACGGTGATGCACGTGGTGGTGCAGCCTTGTCGATTCGTCATATTACCGGGAAACCCATTAAATTTATTGGTACCGGTGAGAAAACGGATGAATTAGAATTATTTCATCCCGATCGCTTAGCCTCACGTATTCTCGGTATGGGGGATATGCTCAGTCTGATCGAACAAGTTGAACGCAAGGTCGATCAGAAAAAAGCCGAACGGCTCGCGAAGAAAGTTAAGAAAGGTCAGACGTTTAATCTGGAAGATTTTAAAGACCAGTTACAACAAATGCAGAATATGGGCGGTGTCGGTTCTTTGTTGGATAAAATGCCCGGGATGGGTAACTTATCTGAAAGCGTTAAAGATAAGGTGAATGATAAGGAACTGGCACGGCAAGTCGCTGTGATCAATTCGATGACGTTTCAGGAAAGAAAATTTCCCGATATCATTAAGGGAAATCGGAAAAAGCGCATTGCTGCGGGTTGCGGTCAGGATCTTCAAGATCTCAATAAATTGTTAAAGCAGTTTAAAATGATGCAAAAAATGATGAAACGTTTCAAAAAGGGCAATATGGCCAATATGATGCGTGGGTTAAAGAGCAATATGGGTGGTATGGGCGGTGGTTTAGGCGGTTAAGTTGCTTTTTAGTTCGTAGTGGGACGGTTTTTATTGGGTTGGAGTGCAATTATTTCTTCACATTCTGCTAAAAGCCCGTACAATGATCCGATTTATTTGATTATAGTTTTGTGAGGAAATTTTAATGGTAACCATTCGTCTTGCAAGAGGTGGTGCAAAGGATAGTCCTTTTTATCATGTTGTTGTGGCAGATAGTAGAAGAAGTCGTGATGGGCGTTATATTGAGCGTCTTGGTTTTTTTAACCCATTAGCACGGGGTAATGAAGAAAGATTACGCTTGGACGTTGACCGCGTAACGCATTGGAAGTCACACGGTGCACAAACTTCAGAGCGTGTTGCTAAGTTGGTAAAAGAAGCAAAGAAAGCGGCAGAGTAAAAGATTACCAGTGGCAGAAACGTATCTTGTCATAGGTAAAATCACCGGTGTTTTTGGTGTTAATGGCTGGGTTAAGGTTTTTTCAGACACCAGTCCGAGAGAAAATATAGTGAATTATTCGCCCTGGTTATTAGAGAAGGGGCGTGAACAGCGGTTATTGAAGGTAATCGATGGTCGAATTCAGGGTAAAGGTATTGTCGCTCGTTTGGAAACGATCGAGCGTTGCGAGCAAGCGGAGTCCTTATGTGGTTGGACGATCTCAATAGCACGAAGTCAATTACCTGATCCGGAGAAAGATGAATACTACTGGTCAGATCTTGTCGGCTTGGCCGTTGTAACCACAACGGGTGTTTCTTTAGGGGTTGTTGATCATCTTTTAGAAACCGGCGCGAATGATGTGCTTGTGGTTCAAGGTGATAGTGAACGGCTGATCCCTTTTATCCAAGGGTCGGTTATTAAAAAGATTGATTTAGTAGCGGGCAGTATTGACGTTGACTGGGATCCTTATTTTTAGTGGCTAGCATGCGCTTTGATGTGGTGACTCTGTTTCCTGAGATGGTTCAGCAGGCGGTGGGTTTTGGCGTTGTCGGTAGAGCCATAGATAATCAGTTGGTCGATTTGGCGACATGGAATCCTAGAGATTTTACCGAAGACCGGCATCGTACGGTAGATGCGAGGCCTTACGGTGGTGGACCTGGCATGGTGATGATGTATCAACCGTTACAGGAAGCGATCATAAGCGCCAAAAAGGCGGGTGATGTCACAGCCAGAAAAGTGATTTATTTAAGTCCGCAGGGTAAACCGCTAACTCAGGATTTATTGGTTAAGACCTGCGAACTATCACAGTTAGTTTTGGTTGCAGGTCGTTATGAAGGCATTGATGAGCGTTTAATAACCGCAGAGATCGATGAAGAATGGTCGCTGGGGGATTATGTGATCAGTGGCGGTGAATTGGCTGCGTTAGTGGTTATAGATGCAGTGACTCGGTTGTTACCGGGTGTGTTGGGCGCTAAGGAATCGGCTCAGCAAGATTCGCATATGAATGGTTTATTGGATTGCCCGCATTATACTCGGCCAGAGTCGATAGACGGTCAAACGGTTCCGGAAGTGTTATTGAGCGGTAATCATGCGGAAATTGCTCGTTGGCGACTACAACAGGCATGGGAAAATACGCGGTCTAAAAGGCCGGATTTATTAAATGAGATTGCGTTGTCTGCTGAGCAGGCAGCTTTATTGAACGAGATTAAAACTAAGAGTTAAGGGTGTGTCATGAGTAATATTATTGAGCAACTGGAGCAAGAACAATTAAAGACGAATATTCCGGATTTCAACCCCGGTGATACCGTTGTTGTTCAGGTTAAAGTAACAGAGGGAAGTCGTGAAAGACTACAGGCTTTTGAGGGTGTCGTGATTGCTAAACGGAACCGTGGCGTTAATTCAGCGTTTACGGTACGTAAGATCTCTCATGGTGAAGGTGTTGAGCGTGTTTTCCAAACGCATAGTCATATTGTGGGTGATATTGAAGTTAAGCGTCGTGGTGATGTACGTCGTGCTAAATTGTATTATTTGCGTGACTTAACCGGTAAACGTGCACGTATTAAAGAGAAACTTAAGTAAGCAGAAACTTGAGCTTTTTAAAAAAAGGCAGCCTCCGGGCTGTTTTTTTTTGACTGCCACTTTAGTGCACAGGGTTTAGGGATACCTTTTGATATACCGGTATTGAAT
>MPSY01000063.1 GCA_001901525.1 Methylococcales bacterium OPU3_GD_OMZ
CAGTAATTGATGGTTCCATTAAGGGACACCTTCAACAATTAGCAAATAGACTCTAACCGTTAGAGTGAGAATATAATTATGCAATTAAATCCATCTGAAATAAGTGATCTGATTAAAAAAAGGATCGAAAATTTTGACATGAATGTCGAATCTCATAGTGAAGGTACTGTGGTTAGTGTAACCGACGGTATCGTGAGAATTCATGGCCTTTCCGATGCAATGCAGGGCGAGATGCTTGAGTTCCCAAACAATACCTTTGGTATGGCGTTGAACTTGGAGCGAGACTCTGTCGGTGCTATTGTTCTAGGCGCTTATCAACATATATCTGAAGGCGATGTTGTCAAATGTACCGGTAAAATTTTAGAAGTTCCGGTCGGGGACGCTTTGCGTGGCCGTGTGGTCGATGCTTTGGGCAATCCAATTGACGGAAAAGGACCGATTGAAACCAGTGAAACCTCACCGATTGAAAAAATCGCACCGGGTGTTATTGCGCGTCAATCAGTCGATCAACCGGTACAAACAGGGCTAAAATCTATTGATGCCATGATTCCAATTGGTCGTGGCCAACGGGAATTAATTATTGGTGACAGACAAACCGGTAAAACGGCTATTGCATTAGATGCCATTATTAATCAGAAAGGCACAGGGATTACCTGTGTTTACGTCGCCATCGGCCAAAAGCAATCATCTATTTCCAATGCGGTTCGTAAGTTAGAAGAGCATGGTGCTATGGAGCATACCATTGTGGTAGTTGCATCGGCCTCAGAGTCAGCGGCATTGCAATATATTGCTCCTTATACCGGTTGCTCAATGGGTGAGTTTTTTCGTGATCGCGGTGAAGACGCTTTAATTATTTACGATGATTTAACAAAACAAGCCTGGGCATATCGTCAGGTTTCTTTGTTATTGAAACGCCCACCGGGACGTGAAGCCTACCCCGGAGATGTCTTTTATTTACATTCTCGTTTATTAGAACGTGCAGCCAGAATTAATGCAGTGGCCGTAGAAGAATTAACGGGTGGTAAAGTAAAAGGTAAGACCGGCTCTTTGACAGCTTTACCTATTATTGAAACCCAAGCCGGTGATGTATCAGCCTTTGTACCGACTAACGTGATTTCAATTACCGATGGTCAGATTTTCTTGGAATCTGATTTATTTAATGCTGGTATTCGTCCTGCGGTTAATGCGGGATTATCGGTATCTCGGGTTGGCGGCGCTGCGCAAACGAAGATTATTAAAAAACTCGGTGGTGGTGTACGACTTGATTTAGCGCAATACCGCGAGTTAGCGGCCTTTGCACAGTTCGCATCAGACCTAGATGAAAGCACACGTAAACAGATTGAGCGGGGCCAACGGGTCACGGAGTTGATGAAGCAGGATCAGTATTCACCGTTATCAGTCGCGCAGATGGCTATTTCGTTATTTGCTGCTAATGAAGGCTATCTTGATGAACTGGAAATTACGGCGGTTCGTAGCTTTGAGAGTGCACTACATGATTATATGAAATCGAAGCATAAGGCATTAGTCAATAAGATTAATAAGACCGGTGATTTCTCTGATGAAATTTCAGCTGGAATTCGTGCGGCTATTGATGCCTTTGTTAAAACACAAAGCTGGTAAACGGATCAGATAATGGCAGTTGGAAAAGAAATACGCACCAAAATTGCGAGTATTAAAAATACGCAAAAGATTACCCGCGCGATGGAAATGGTGGCGGCGAGTAAAATGCGTAAAACGCAAGATCGAATGCGTGCAACGCGTCCTTATGCAGAAAAGATCGCACAGATTATTAAGCATTTAGCGCACGCACACCCAGAATATAAGCATCCTTTTTTGGTTGAAAAAAAGCAGTGCAAACGTATTGGTTTGATCGTGATTTCATCAGACCGGGGTTTGTGTGGTGGTTTGAACTCAAATCTGTTTAGAAAAACTGTGGCTCAAATGCAGCAATGGAATTCTGAACAGATCGAAATTGATGTTTGTACGATTGGGCAAAAAGGCGCGGGTTATTTCAGAAATATTAGTGCCAATATCGTCGGCCAGATTCAAAAATTGGGTGATACACCACACTTAGTAGACATCGTCGGTATTATCAAAATTATGCTTGATGGTTATGAGCAAGGGACTATTGATGAAATTCATGTGGTTCATAATCAGTTCGTCAATACGATGACACAAGATCCGCAAATCAAGCAATTAGTTCCGGTCAAGGCTGGAGAAACTCAGGAAGAACTGAAAGGGAACTGGGATTATATTTACGAACCAGATGCGGTTGACGTTTTAGACGCCTTGATGGTGCGTTATATTGAGTCCATTGTTCTTCAGGGTTTAATAGAGAATAATGCTTGTGAACAAGCCGCACGGATGGTGGCAATGAAGAGTGCTTCTGATAATGCGGGTACATTGATTGACGAATTACAGTTGGTTTATAACAAAGCAAGACAAGCCGCTATTACACAGGAAATATCGGAAATTGTTGCAGGGGCTGCAGCAGTTTAATGTGGGCAAATTAATTTAAATATTTAGGTACATAGAGGACTATATAATGAGTTCGGGTAAAATCGTACAGATCATTGGCGCCGTCGTTGACGTGGAATTTTCACGTGAAGAATTACCGAGGGTTTATGACGCGTTAATTATTGAAGCAAAAGACATCGTTTTAGAAGTTCAACAACAGCTCGGTGACGGTGTTGTTAGAACGATTGCGATGGGATCATCAGATGGCTTAAGTCGTGGAATGGCAGTTAAAAATACAGGGGCTGCAATATCGGTTCCTGTTGGTCAGAAGACCTTAGGCCGAATCATGAATGTGTTAGGTGAGCCGATTGATGAGAAAGGTCCTATTGGTGAAAAAGACAAATGGGAAATTCATCGTAAAGCACCCAGTTATGAAGACCAAGCGCCTGCAGATGAACTATTAGAAACAGGTATTAAAGTAATTGATTTAGTCTGCCCGTTTGCTAAGGGTGGAAAGGTCGGTTTATTTGGTGGAGCCGGTGTAGGTAAGACCGTTAATATGATGGAGTTAATCCGGAATATTGCGATAGAACACAGTGGTTTTTCTGTATTTGCCGGTGTGGGTGAAAGAACACGAGAAGGGAATGATTTTTATCATGAAATGACGGATTCGAATGTTATTGATAAGGTCTCGTTAGTTTATGGTCAAATGAATGAGCCACCTGGAAACCGTTTACGTGTTGCCTTAACAGGCTTGACCATGGCGGAATATTTCCGTGATGAAGGGCGTGATGTTTTGTTCTTTGTTGATAATATTTACCGTTATACTTTAGCGGGTACCGAGGTTTCTGCCTTATTAGGCCGGATGCCATCGGCGGTAGGTTATCAGCCTACGTTGGCTGAAGAAATGGGTGTTTTGCAAGAACGTATTACGTCGACTAAAACGGGTTCAATTACCTCGATACAGGCGGTTTATGTCCCTGCCGATGATTTAACGGATCCATCGCCAGCGACAACATTTGCGCATTTAGATGCAACGGTTGTATTGTCTCGTCAAATTGCTGAATTAGGTATTTACCCTGCGGTTGACCCATTAGATTCAACCAGTCGCCAGTTAGATCCACAGGTCATTGGTGATGAGCATTATGAAGTGGCACGGAATGTACAAGGGACCTTGCAGCGTTATAAAGAACTTAGAGATATTATCGCTATTTTAGGCATGGATGAATTATCAGAAGAAGATAAATTAACCGTGACACGAGCGCGCAAAATTCAAAGATTTTTATCGCAACCTTTCTTTGTTGCTGAGGTATTTACCGGTTCACCGGGTAAGTATGTTTCACTTAAAGATACTATTGCGGGCTTTAAAGGAATCATTGAAGGCCAATACGACGATATTCCAGAGCAAGCTTTTTATATGGTCGGCACTATTGATGAAGCCCTAGAAAAAGCCCAAAAGATGAACGGTTAATAGCCGAACGAGAACGAAAAAATGACGATGACGGTACATGTAGATATAGTAAGTGTAGAAGGTGAGATTTTTTCAGGACTCGCTGAGATGGTTTTTGCACCCGCTGAAATGGGCGAAGTGGGTATTGCGCCCCGTCATGCCCCATTTATCTCAAATTTAGTTCCTGGGGAAGTGCGCGTGAAGATTAGCGAGGGAGAGAGTCACCCCTTTTATGTATCTGGCGGTGTTATTGAGGTGCAGCCCCATCTTGTGACTATTTTAGCGGATACAGCTATCAGAGCGGCCGATATTGATGAGTCTGTAGCGCTTGAAGCACGGGCAAGAGCAGAAGAGGCCTTAGCCGATAAAACGGCCTCGGTGGATTATGCCAAGGCGCGTTCTGAATTAGCACAGGCGGTTATGCAACTGCAGACCTTAAATAGATTAAGACGCCGATCGCGATAGTTTTGACGTGTGATTAAATTTAAGACCCGGCAGTTCTGAAAATGACTGGCGGGTTTTTTTGTATAGGTCGTTAACAATATTATGCTATAAATTAGAATAGTAGTGGCTTAACTATTGAATTTTACCCATTATGAAAAATGTAATTAAGTAAAGGAATGCTATGCCATTAGACCGTGTAAAATCAGGTAATAATATCCCCGATGACTTTAATGTCATCATTGAAATTCCAGCACAGAGTCATCCAGTTAAATATGAGATCGATAAAGAGTCAGCCGCATTATCGGTCGATCGCTTTATGGGCACAGCCATGCAGTACCCGACTAATTATGGTTATATTCCACAAACTTTATCGGATGATGGTGACCCGGTCGATGTCTTGGTTATTACACCGGTTCCATTATTGGCACGGTGTGTTATCCGTTGTCGAGCCGTGGGTTTATTGGATATGCGCGATGAGGCAGGTAAGGACCCAAAAATTCTGGCAGTGCCTATTGCTTCATTAACCTCTTATTACAATCAGGTTAAAGATTTTCACGATTTACCCCAAGGGTCTCTAGACACCATTAGTCATTTTTTTGAGCATTATAAAGACTTGGAGGAGGGGAAATGGGTGCGAATAGACGGTTGGTTAGATCAGGTTCATGCTGTCGCTGAGATTAATTCATCGATTAATTCATATCATCAACAGAATAAATATTTACAACAAGATACTCCTGTAGTGACGCTGTCAGAACCCATGCAAAGCATGAAAGTTTAGAACTATTCGATGTCAGGAAAGGATTATATATGGCAATAAAAAGCATTATTTTAGCAGCGGGTAAAGGAACACGAATGCGTTCTATGCAGCCTAAGGTACTTCACCCTCTGGCTGGAAAGCCGTTGGTTGAACATGTTTATGACCTTTGCCAGGAATTGGAAGATAATACAATTACCATTGTTTATGGCCATGGCGGTGAGACAGTTCGAAAGGCCTTGGACTCGTTATCGGTGAGTTGGGTAGAACAAGCAGAACAATTGGGCACGGGACACGCGGTGCAGCAAGCAGAAAGTCAAATCAATGATAACGATACGGTTTTGATATTGTATGGTGATGTGCCTTTATTGAAGTTAGCAACGGTTAAGGTTTTACTGGCCGATGTATCGGATAAGACATTAGCGTTATTAACCGTTGAATTGGACCAGCCGAAAGGTTATGGGCGTATTGTTAGAGATAACAAGAACCAAGTCATTAACATTACCGAAGAAAAAGATGCGTCAGAGCAGGTTAAACAAATTCGGGAGGTAAATACCGGTATTTTGGCGGTAGCAGGGGCGTCATTAAAACGGTGGTTAAGGTTATTAGAAAATAATAATACTCAGAATGAATATTATTTGACTGATATTATCGCGCTGGCCGTGAGTGAAGGTGTTGCAATTAAAACCAGTCAGCCGGTTCATAGTAGTGAAGTATTAGGGGTAAATAATAAAAGTCAGCTGAGTTATTTGGAGCGAGTTTATCAGGCACAACAGGCTGAAATATTAATGTTACAAGGGGTTACCTTAGCAGACCCTAATCGTTTTGATTTGCGAGGCGAGATAACTAAGCTGGGACAAGATGTTTCTATTGATGTTAATGTGATTTTAGAGGGGACCCTTGAAATTGGCGATGGGGTGACTATTGGGCCTAATTGTGTGATTAAAAATTCTAAAATTGCGAATGGCGTTGAGATATTGGCAAATTGTGTCATTGAAAATGCCACTGTGGGTGCTGATTCACGGATTGGACCTTTTGCACGATTAAGACCTGCGGCAGAAATCCAATCATCTGTACATATTGGTAATTTTGTTGAAGTGAAGAAATCAATTATTGGGCAGGGCAGTAAAGTTAATCATTTAAGCTATATCGGAGATTGTCAAATAGGTGAGAGTGTTAATGTGGGTGCTGGGACGATTACCTGTAATTACGACGGCATTAATAAGTCGTTAACCATTATTGAAGACGGTGCCTTTATCGGTTCAAGTACCCAATTGGTTGCACCGGTGACGGTGGGTAAGAATTCGACTATTGCAGCAGGGTCGACGATTACCAAAAACACACCAGAAGAGCAACTGACACTCAGTCGAGCCAAACAAATCACAATTAAGGGTTGGCGGCGCCCGGTTAAGAAAGGATAGCTTATGTGTGGAATTGTCGGGGCGGTTACCCAACGGGATACAGTCCCTATTTTACTGGAAGGGTTGAGCCGCTTAGAGTATAGGGGTTATGATTCAGCCGGACTTGCCGTGATCGCAGATAATGAAATACATCGAAATCGGCAGATCGGGAAGGTGAGTCAACTGAAATCGGCATTACGTGATCATCCTGTTCGGGGTCAGATCGGTATTGCGCATACCCGTTGGGCCACGCATGGTAAACCTTCTATAGAGAATGCACATCCCCATATTTGTCAGAATCGTGTCGCGATTGTTCATAATGGTATTATTGAAAATCATGAACCATTAAGAAAAAAACAGCAGCAGTTAGGTTATCACCTTAATTCTGAAACCGATTCGGAAGTCATTGTGAATGAAATCGTTGAGCAAATGGCGGATTCAACGGATTTATTAGTGGCAGTCAAGAAAACACTCAAACAGTTAACAGGTGCCTATGCGCTCGGGGTTATTGCGCGCGATAACCCTGAACAACTGATTGCCTGTCGTAAAGGTAGTCCTTTGGTGATTGGCATTGGGATTGGTGAATATTTTATAGCTTCAGATATTGCCGCCTTATTGCCGGTGACACAGCGATTTATTTTTCTTGAAGACGGTGATATTGCTGAACTGAGTTGTGAAAAATTAACCATTTATAATGCACAGGATGAGCCAGTAGACAGGCCTATACAAGAAAGTAAATTAAATGCGGATATAGTCGGAAAAGGCTCTTTTCGGCACTTCATGTTGAAAGAAATTTATGAGCAACCACAGGCGATAGAGCAGGCATTAGCAGGCCGGATAATTGAAGGGCGATTAAATGAATGTTCGTTTGGACACAATGCCAGTGGGATTTTTAATCAAATAAAATCTGTGCAAATTTTAGCGTGTGGTACCAGTTATCATGCGGGGTTAGTCGCTCGGTATTGGTTTGAAAAATTAGCGCGGGTTCCTTGTTCGGTTGAAGTAGCAAGCGAATTTAGATACCGTTATCCCATTATTGATAAAGACACTTTAATTGTAACGTTATCACAATCCGGAGAAACGGCGGATACCTTAGCAGCATTGCAGGAAGCTAAGCGATTAGGGGCGACGTATTCATTAGCTATCTGTAATGTACCGGAGAGTTCGTTGGTGCGGGAGTCTGATTTAGTCATGCTAACGAATGCCGGGCCTGAAATAGGTGTAGCCTCAACGAAGGCCTTTACGACGCAATTAGCGGTGTTATATTTATTGGTGATAGCCATAGGTCGGCGCTTTGATTTAGATGAGAACTTAGAACTAAAAATTCTATCCGAATTAATGGATTTACCGAAATATATTACGAGTGTGCTACAGCTTGATGATGAAATTAAACAATTGGCTGAGCGTTTTTCCGATAAAAATAATGCTCTTTTTTTGGGTCGGGGGAGTCAGTTCCCGATCGCAATGGAGGGTGCTTTAAAACTTAAGGAGATCTCGTATATTCATGCGGAGGCCTATCCTGCAGGTGAGCTCAAGCATGGACCATTAGCTTTAATTGATAATGCCATGCCGGTAATTACGGTGGCCCCTAATAATTCATTGTTACAAAAGTTGCGTTCCAATATCCAGGAAGTCAGCGCAAGAGGCGGGCAGTTAATTGTTTTTATGGACGAGGACTTACCGGCGACTAATGATCAAAATGTGACCATAATCAAGGTTGCCTCTGTGGTTAATGAGTTGGCACCATTTGTATATACCATTCCGCTTCAGTTATTAGCATATCATGTTGCCGTTTTAAAAGGTACGGATGTTGATCAGCCGAGAAATTTAGCTAAATCGGTTACTGTCGAATAAATCCAGTGATTAAGCTTTAAAACAGTGAATGCCGTTGAGGGTGCGTTCATCTTGCAATGGACTTAACCCGTTAAACCATGAAGAGTAATCACGCTTGTCGCCAAATTGTCTATTTTGACTGACATCATTTGTCTGCTTTCTGCCATTTTTTTCTGTTTAAAAAAGCCTTATTATAGAATTGTCGAAACTTAAAAAGGGGAATCCCCAGTTTTGAGTACAAAGGATTTTTTTAAAGGAATATCCCTACTATTTTGCGATGGAATGCTCGCTCAACACCTCCGCTGTTCGACTTGTAGGCTTACCATAAGGATTTGATAAGCCTATTTTTATAATTTAAAATTAATATGGGATAGCGTTTGGTGCGTGTAATCACTGTAGTTAATGGGTTTTAGTGTAAAAGTTCATTTAGCAATAATGTTTGAATGAATGGCAGTTAAAGGATTAAAGGAGTTAATAGATATGAGTATTCGATTAGATATTTTATCGTGTATTGATGAGGGTGTAGTTATGTCGAGTGATATTATTGAAAAGTTATCCATTAATGGACGTTCTTTTCATAATTCAATTCGGTTTATGTTAAATCAGGGCTGGTTGCTTTCAGCAGGATTGGGTCAGAAGCATTTCACAGATTATACGATAACGGCTTTGGGTCGGGAAAAGCTTGATAAGAAAATGATTGATAGTACGCCTGAAGGACAAAAAAGATTGTCGCCAGACTATGATCGTATGCGTCAATATTTACAGTCTAACGTTGAAATCAGTAATACACAATTGGTGGGTTTGTGGAATGATAATACCGATTATTATTTACCTTATGAAGGCGAAATTGATTTTCGTTTAATGCATGATTGATGATAATGGTTATTGTTTAGGAGAGAACTTTGTAACGTAGTCTTTGTCAGTCCGGTTACTTAAACCCCACATAATCTTAAAGATTATGTGGGGTTTTTTGTGTGTATTGAATAGGAAAAAGGTATGGTATTACTATTTTTATTAATCAGTGACGATTAAAAGGCAGAACCCGAAGAGGAGGGCAAATGGCATATGCAATAGAGTTTCACATAGATTTTTATTATCTGGATGACACAGTAGTTACCAAAAAAGGGGTTTATGGTTTTGATGATGAGGAAGTAGGGAGTATCGAAGAAGCTTTTGAGTGGTTTTGTCAAGATTTTGCCGATGCCGTAGAAGAAGACCTCGTAGATTGTGATGATATTGATTTTGACAATATTAAGGAAACAGCGATGGGTATTGATGTGATTACCGATACGACTGAAGGGGTTAAAGAAGAATACGTTTGACCGATACGAAAATCTCTCTGGAATAAAGATTTTAATTGGTATGATTAAAGTTAGTTTTTAGCAGATATTTTTTTAAGAGAAAATACAGGACATGAGATATATTTTTTGGGGGTTGATGACGGTGTTTTATGGGCAGGCTGCTTTAGCACAATTACCGGCGGATGATCGTGGCGGTTTTGGGACTGAAGCACTATCGCGCGTAGCATTAGTACTGACCGAAAATCATTATTTTATTATTTTAGAAAATGGTGAAAAACAGGCAGTAGACGATAGTGCCCTTTTAGGAACGGAGGGCTTTGAAACGGTTTGGTATTTACACGACCAAAAAGCTTGGGAAGGAATGCGTGATAAGGGCGAGTTAGTAGGCCCGGTAACACAGTGGTATGAAAATGGGCAGAAAAAACAAGTAAATAATTATAACCAAGGGCTCTTGGAATTGGATCAGTTCTATTGGTATGAGGACGGTCAATTAGAACGTCTCGAACAGTTTCAGAACGGTGAATTACATGGGCGGTTTAGCCAGTGGTATGCGAATGGGCATCGTAAACAAGAAGCCAATTACACGGCAGGATTATTGGATAAAACAAATTTTATTTGGTACTCCAGTGGTCAGTTGGCGGAGTTGGGAGGGTATATTGACGGAGAACTCGATGGCTTTGTTTTGTTATGGCATCGTAATGGTCATAAAAAACAAGAAGGTTATTTTCAACAAGGAGTGATGGATGGACCAATAAGGCTGTGGCATGCTAATGGAGCGATGGCTTGGGATGGTATTTATAAATTGGGGCAATATGATGGTTTGGTTCAGGAGTGGTATGACAATGGTCAACTGGAGTGGTCAGCAAATTATACTGCTGGACAGTTAGATGGGATAGTGACGCGTTGGGACCGAGAGGGTATGAAGGTTTTTGAATTAAATTATCAGAACGGTATAAGGGATGAGGCGTATCAACCGATACCCGCCATATCATTGGCTCCCCCTAAAGCCTCTTCAAAGAACGTTCAGGATTAACTAAGGGCTAAGTCGTTTTTAAAATCTTCAGGTCCCTTCAAGAAAATCAGTTCTGATTGTCCGGGTTGGAAGGGGTTTTTTATAGCGGGTAGTGATAACTTTGCAAGATTGCAGGTGGTCATTGTTTTATCTATTTTTAATTTATCGGGTTGAGTTTCTGTTAGCCAGATTAGTAATTGTTCAAATCCAGGATTATGGCCAACTAAGAGTACTCGTTGATAATGAGCCTCAATAGAAGCCAATACCGTTATAATATTTGAAACGGATGGAAGATATAATCGCTCATCATTATGTATGAGTGATGGAGGCAGTAATGATTGCGTGGCGAGTTGGAGAGTATCTATCGCACGTTTAGCGGGTGAGCAAAGAATATAATC
>MPSY01000190.1 GCA_001901525.1 Methylococcales bacterium OPU3_GD_OMZ
TATTAGCGCAAATAAAGGTGAATCATTTTATTTTGGATTTAGCCGATAGGCTTGCCAAGCCTCCGGTTGTTGAGGGTTATGACGTTGTGCAACTTGATAGCCAGACTTTACAAGTAGGTATCCCGGGTGAAAAAGGTTTTAATCAGTTATTTTCTGAGTTAACTCGACAGGGAATTTCGGTGACGAGTATGAAAAATAAATCGAATCGATTAGAAAGCTTGTTTCTGGATTTGGTGGGAGGCTAGGCCAATGGGTTACCGAATTGCTTTGTTGACCATTATGTCTAAAGAAGTGCGCCGTTTCATGCGTATTTGGCCTCAGACTATGCTCCCCCCAGCGATCACCACCGCCTTGTATTTTTTAATTTTTGGTACGCTGATGGGACAGCGCATAGGTGATATCTCTGGGGCCAGTTATATGGACTACATTGTGCCGGGTATTATTTTGATGTCGGTGATCAGTCACTCTTATGCGAATGTGGTTTCCTCTTTTTATTCCACTAAATTTCAGCGTCATATTGAAGAGCTGTTGGTGTCGCCCGTACCTAATTGGGTTATTTTAGCCGGGTATGTGGGCGGCGGGGTTTGCCGAGGACTCTTGGTGGGATCGGTGGTGATTGGAATTTCATTATTGTTTACTTCAATCTCAGTGAGTCACTGGGGATTGTCTTGTTTGATTTTCTTTTTGACCGCGGTATTATTCGCTTTAGCCGGTTTTATTAATGCCGTTTTTGCAGATAGTTTTGATGATATTTCGATCATCCCTAATTTTATTTTGACACCCCTGACTTATTTGGGCGGGGTTTTTTATTCGGTCGAGATGCTACCTGAGCTTTGGCAAAATATCTCTTTGGCCAACCCGATTTTATATATTGTAAATAGTTTTCGTTATGGCTTAATCGGTGTGACCGATGTTGATATTACGCTGGCTTTAACGATGATTGTTGGTTTTATTGTTACCTTAATTAGTCTGAGTTTGTACTTGCTAGATAAAGGGATAGGCATTAAACAATAATTTTATAGCAGTCCTGAAAAGGGTTGTACGGTCACCGGTTCACCTGCACTCACAGGACCTTGGTTATGCGCAAGGATAATAAATGCATTGGCTAGACTCATTGAACGTAAAATACCGGATCCTTGTTGGCCGGTGGTTTTGACTCGCCAGTGGCCATTGGGGGCTTGGGAGATAATTCCGCGTTGAATTTCTGTCCGTCCGAGGCGTTTGCGTATGGCTTCGGTACTGATGGCGGTGAAGGTCGGGCAAACCGGTCGGTCGGTGATACCGAGTAATTGATCGATGGCAGGTAAAACAAATTGGTAGAAGGTCACTAAGACCGCAACAGGATTACCCGGCAAGCCAAAAAAAGGGGTTTTATTGACGCAACCAAAGGCTAAGGGGCGCCCCGGTTTGATCGCAACTTTCCAAAATTCAACCGTGCCTAACGCCCGTAAGGCTTCTCGGGTATGGTCGGCATCGCCGACCGAAACGCCTCCGGTTGAAATAATCAGATCGTAATGCTGGGCGCTTTCTTCAAAGCAGTGTTGCAATGATGCAGGGTTATCATCCAAAATTCCTAAGTTGACCACGGTGATGTCAGGGCGATCTAAACTGGCTTTGAGGGTATGGG
>MPSY01000191.1 GCA_001901525.1 Methylococcales bacterium OPU3_GD_OMZ
TATTTAGCCAACTGCCTTAGTAGCTGCTTATTCAGGCGGCCTGCGATAAGGACTTGATCAGAGTGTTATTGAGGCTAAATATTTAAGGGGTTTAATGTAGGGACGTGCTAGAACGTTTGTAAAGCTTATGAAAAAATGGAAATTATCATTACAAGCTCAATTTCTGTTAATACCGTTGGTCATGGTGCTATTAACAGCAGGCCTTTTGTATTCCAGAAATGTCATTAATGCATCACAGAGTGAATTACTACACACTATAGAGAATGAGACTCTGCCGAAAAGTATTGAGTTGACGCATTTGGTTGTTCAGTTAACACAGACTTTAAGTGATTGTAATGTACTCTTACGGTCGGCCCAACGTGATCGCGATGAAGAAAGTGTTTATCTACACGGTAAAGTGATTATTAATCAATTACATCGTATAGAAAAGCAAGGACAGCAACTTTTCAAAGGATACGACAATAAAGAGCTCTCAGATCAATTCGATCAGCTGTTTTTCGTTTACCAGAAACAGATCATGATGGTCATTGAAATGGCAACAGTGGATCTGAACTTGGCAAGATCTGAATTAATACGAGCCAATGAAGTTATCAAAAAGATTGATAAAAAATTTGAACAATGGGTAATAAATCATAGGGATTCACTTAAGACCTCGATCAATCACCTGCTAACCCAGTTAGAAAAGGAAAGAGTAGCGCAACTGGTTTCATTGTGTTGGTTAGGACTATTAGCGGTAGCTGGCTATGTTCTAGCGAGACATTCTACACGCGTTCAAACAAACCTGAGTGGCTCTTTAGAAGCAATCATTGAGGCATCGCTTGATGCTGTGATTGTTATTAATCCGGTCGGGGTTATTGAACGTTATAGCCCGGCAGCAGCTGATATTTTCGGATTTACCGAAGATGAGGCGCTAGGAGTTGTCATGGCCGAATTGATCATTCCTGAGAAATTTAGGGCTATGCACACGTCAGGGATAGCGCATTACCTTAAAACCGGTGAGAGTAACATTATCGGTAAGCGTATTGAGATAGAGGCATTACATAAGCAAGGACATAACGTTGCCATTGACATGGTTGTTGCCGTGCTCCCTAGTCCGACAGGTATTAACTTTTGTGCTTTTATCAGAGATATTGCCGAACATAAATTGATTGTTGATAATCAAATTTTGGGTATCAAGAGTTTAAAGCAGCTGATTGAGAACTCGAGTGCGCCTATTATCGGAATAGATACTGACTTTCGAATTACACTGTGGAATGACGCTATTGAACGGATTTCAGGTTATGCTAAAGAGGAGGTACTGGGTACAGAGTTGGCGTTATTGCTTTCAGGAAAAGACAATGTGAGTAAAATTATGCATGACCAAGTGTTAGCTGGACAAAGCTGTTTGTTCTGCACTTATGAAATGGTTTTGGTCGATAAAGAGGGAGGGAATCATTGTTTGTTATTAAGTTCGTCGCCGCAATATAATCAACACGGTGATGTTGTCGGGTGTGTCAGTATCGGTCAGGATATTACGGCGTTGAATGCCGTCCGTCTTGAGCAAGGGCGGGTAGCGAATGAATTAACGGTGCTCATAGATACCGCGAATGCACCGATATTTGGTATAGATACAGCGGGTTTGGTTAA
>MPSY01000192.1 GCA_001901525.1 Methylococcales bacterium OPU3_GD_OMZ
CCTATACGTTACTGGAGGCAGCACGGAGCTACTGGTCCTCACTACCCACCGACAAAAAAGAATCATTTCGTTTTCACCATGTTTCTACCGACGAAGTCTATGGCGACCTTGATCGTCCAGAGGACTTTTTTACTGAAACCACAGCCTATGCTCCCAGCTCCCCCTATTCTGCCAGTAAGGCCAGCTCCGACCACCTTGTTCGCGCTTGGATGCGCACCTTTGGCTTACCTGTTTTAATTACCAATTGCTCTAATAATTACGGCCCTTATCATTTTCCTGAAAAACTCATACCTCTGATGATTCTCAATGCCTTAGAAGGAAAACCCTTGCCTGTTTATGGCAATGGCCAGCAAATCCGCGATTGGTTATATGTTGAGGACCATGCCCGCGCGCTTTACTTGGTCGTCACCCAAGGCGTCATAGGAGAAACCTATAACATCGGCGGTCACAATGAAATGGCTAATCTTGATGTGGTTAACACGCTCTGTCAGTTACTCGAAGAAATGGCGCCTAACAAACCATCAGGCATTCAAAACTATACGGACTTAATTACTTTTGTCAAAGACCGCCCAGGGCACGACCTTCGGTATGCCATTGATGCCAGTAAGATTCAACAAGAATTAGGCTGGACTCCGGTTGAATCATTTGAGACCGGTCTTAAAAAAACGGTGCAATGGTATATTGATAATCAAGTCTGGTGCAAACACGTCCAAGACGGGAGCTACCAACGTCAACGCTTAGGAGAAAACCAATCATGAAAGGGATTATTCTAGCTGGTGGTAGCGGTACACGATTACACCCTATTACCCGTGGCATTTCAAAACAGATGCTGCCTATTTACGACAAACCGATGATCTACTATCCTTTATCGGTTTTAATGCTGGCCGGTATTCGAGATATTTTGATTATTTCAACCCCTGAAGACCTGCCCAATTTTCAGAAATTATTAGGAACAGGTGAACAATTTGGTATTTCCTTAAGTTATGCCGAACAACCGTCTCCAGACGGTCTTGCCCAAGCCTTTTTGATTGGTGAGCATTTTATTGGCACGGATTCGGTTAGCCTGGTATTGGGTGATAATATTTTTTATGGTCAACACTTTAATGAGCACTTATTAGAAGCTGCTAGTACCACATCGGGAGCAACGGTATTTGGCTACCATGTTAGCAACCCTTCTGACTTCGGTGTGGTGGAATTTGATCAAACCGGTAAAGCCATTAGCCTTGAAGAAAAGCCCTGCCATCCAAAATCAAATTTTGCTGTCACAGGACTTTATTTTTATGACAATCAAGTGATTGATATCGCCAAATCGATAAAACCATCTCCACGCGGCGAACTAGAAATTACCGATGTAAACCGTCACTACTTAGAAGAAAATACCCTCAGCGTTCAAGTATTAGGCCGTGGTTTTGCCTGGCTAGATACCGGTACTCACGACTCTTTATTAGCAGCCAGCCAATTTATTCAAACCATTGAACACCGACAGGGCCTTAAAGTGGCCTGCTTAGAAGAAATTGCTTACAGAAACCATTGGATTGATGCGCAAATGCTCAATACCCAAGCGCAACACTTGCGTAAAACAGGGTATGGGGAATACTTACTCAAAGTCCTTGAAGGTTACTA
>MPSY01000193.1 GCA_001901525.1 Methylococcales bacterium OPU3_GD_OMZ
CAGACACCGCTCTGCATCAACCCCTGGAACCATAATAGGAATCACAGAAAAATCATTATCGAGTTGTTGTAATTCTTTATCAGGGTGCTGTCCCTTCATGGCCAACAACACACCTCCCGAACTCAACCGTTCAGATGCTACACTAACAAAACTTTGCACGCTTGAAAACGCCCGAGAAACAATACTATTAAAATAAATCGTCGGCTGATAATTCTCAATACGCCCGTGCCACACTGTTACATTCTTTAAACCCAGCTCAATAACCGCTTGCTGAACAAATCGTGTTTTCTTAATATTACTGTCTAATAAAACAAACGAATAATGAGGGTATATTAATGCTAGAGGAATACCCGGCAAACCAGCACCGGTACCTATATCTAATACCTTGGGTCCTTGAATATAATTCGTTATGGCTAAACTATCTAAAAGATGCAGCCTTACCATTTCTTCAGGATTACGAATAGCCGTTAGATTATAAGCCTTATTCCATTTTTCTATTAAAACAATAAACGCTATAAGTTTCTTTTGCTGCGCTTGGGTTAGCAACAAATCAAGTGCGTCAAGCCCTTCATTTAAAATTTCTTGACATTTTTGCATGATTGATTCGCTAAACGACATTAAAAAAATATCATTATAGCGACTTTAAAAAATCATAATGTGATTTAGCGCGTAAAATCGGCGCCTGTTGTTAAGCGCTTTTCTTTTTAAGGTGAACCAACAAAAGTGAAATGGTCGCGGGCGTAATCCCTGAAATACGCGCCGCCTGCCCTAACGTTTCAGGTAGGTGTTTTTGTAACTTCTCGCTAGCTTCAGCAGATAACCCACGAACTTCTTGATAATCAAAAGCGCTGGGTAACCGCAGACCTTCAAACCGACGAGTCCGATCAATCTCGCTCTGTTGACGATCAATATAACCTGAATATTTCGCTTGGATTGCGACCTGTTCTGAAACCTCTTTGGTATAGTCTGGATTCTCAAGAAAACTTAATACCGCTTCAACCTGAACTTCAGGCCGACGCAATAAATCAATCAAATTGGTATCTCGTCGCAAAGGCTTACCCCAAAACGCATCAACCTTTGCTGCCGCCTCGGTGTCTGGCTTTAGCCATTTTTTCGTTAAGACGGTTTTTAACGCCGTAATCGCCTTACTCTTTTGTTCAAATAACTGCCAACGCTGATCACCCACCAAACCCAACTCCCGACCTTTTTCCGTTAACCGTAAATCAGCATTATCTTCGCGTAAAAACAAACGGTATTCTGCGCGACTAGTAAACATCCGGTAAGGCTCTATCGTTCCATGCGTTATAAGGTCATCAATCATAACGCCAATATAAGCCTCATCACGCCGTGGACACCACGACTCTAAACCTTGTGCTTGACGCGCCGCATTCAAACCGGCGATTAAACCTTGGGCAGCCGCCTCTTCATAACCGGTCGTGCCGTTAATTTGGCCGGCAAAAAACAACCCAGGCATAGGCTTTGTTTCCAGCGAGGATTTAAGCCCACGAGGATCAAAGTAATCATATTCAATCGCGTAACCAGGACGAATGATCTCAGCTTGTTCAAACCCTTCCATTGAGCGAATAAAGTCATATTGCACATCAAAAGGCAAACTAGTTGA
>MPSY01000194.1 GCA_001901525.1 Methylococcales bacterium OPU3_GD_OMZ
CAATAATGACACAAGACAACGCTTCTCCTCTAACGTCAACACCCTCCCAAAAACTTGATGTACCTAGCAATACTGCATTGCCAGACTGTTTAAATCGTTGCAATAAATAAGATTTTGAACGGGTCCCTTGAACTAACAATGGAAATTCAACCTCCCCTTCCAATCGCTTCGCTACTGACCGCATCGTCGCATGACTGGTAAATAAAAAAAAAGCACGTCCTTGGCTTGCGACTATGACCGGCTGCGCATATTTTACAATAGAATCAATAAAATCAGCAGAATTTGGCTGAGAAATCCCTTTAGGGTGATAAAATAAAGACTGAGTAGGGTAATTAAACGGACTCTCCCAATAATGCGACTCAACGCCCACTAAACCAAGACCGTTCAGAAAATAGTCAAATTTCTTCCCTACACTTAATGTCGCTGACGTAAAAATCCACGTTCGCCCATGTTGGCGCATAAAAGACTGAAAATCGTCGGCTATATTAACCGGTGTACGCGACAACGTAAAAGTTTTCTTATAAATCTCATACCAACGAATCCATAACGCACCCTCAGACTGCAATAAAATTTCGAGATTCTCAATCAATTGTTCAGAGCGCTTATAACACAAACCAAGACCTTTACTGGATTCTGCCACCCCTGACAACTGTGTCGCAAGGTCACTTAAAACGGTTAAGAGTTGATTTAATGCCGACCAAACGTTGGGGTCTGTTTCCAAATCTGTCCAAGCGCCTCTTTTTAACTCAATCCCTAACGCCATTCTTAATGCTTTGACTGCACTTAAAACAACTTCAGCACAGGCCCGCAAACCCGGCATATCAATTGCAAAATTAATACTCTCGGCTATCGTCGATTGCGCTAAATCATTAATTTGATTACCACTAACTGTATTGCCTAAAAAACCACTTGCAATCTTAGCAAACTGATGCGCTTCGTCTATCACGATCACATCAGCATCCGGCAACAACTCACCAAACCCAGTATCCCGTACACTCCAATCAGCGCAGAGTAAATGATGATTAACAACGGTAATATCAGCCTCTTTCGCCATTTTCCGTGCTTTGGTTAAATGACAGCCATGATAATCAGGACACTCTTTCCCCAAACAATTATCGGCGGTTGAGGTCGCCTGAAACCAAACGGGTGCTGACTCTGAAACAGTCTCCATTTGGGTAATATCCCCCGACACTGTTTGTAATGACCAGTCTTTAATCGCTATCAGTTGTGCTTTGTCTGCAGCGTTAGATGAATGACTATTGAGCGCACTCCGCAGCCTATAAAGACATAAATAATTACTGCGTCCTTTAAGCAAACAAGCACTAAAAGGTACCGCCACCACCTGTCTAAGCATAGCAATATCTTTAAAAAAAAGTTGATCTTGCAAGTTCTTGGTACCTGTCGAAATAACTGCTTTTTTCCCCGCAGCAATAACAGCCACTAAATATGCAAACGTTTTACCGGTCCCTGTGCCCGCTTCGGCGACCAGATGCTTTTCATTGTCAATGGCCTGATAAATAGCAGTAGCCATCTCCAATTGCTCTACTCTTGGTTCATAATCAGGAACCTTCTCACTTAACGCACCATCAGTAGAAAAAAAATGATCCAAGT
>MPSY01000195.1 GCA_001901525.1 Methylococcales bacterium OPU3_GD_OMZ
GTGTTAGGAAGCGCTGTTAATCCCGTTTTACGGGAAGGGAATTCTGATCGGCGTGTGGCCGCTCCCGTTAAAGACTATGCTAAAAAACACCCACATAGTATGGGGGCTTGGCCGGCCGATTCTAAATCGCATGTTGCAACCATGGATGAGGGTGATTTTTATTCCAGCGAGCAATCTCAAGTTATTAACGCGGCAGGTGCGGTTAAAATTGAATGGCTGGGTGATCATGGCGATGTCCGTGTGCTGAAAGATCAAATAGCGGTACAGACAGGTGAGGTGATAGATGCCGCAGTGATGAATTGCAAGGCATTAGGTGCTTTTTTTGAACAGTCTATAGCCGATGCAAAAACACAAGGGGTATTGCTCTCGCTGCATTTAAAAGCAACGATGATGAAGGTTTCTGACCCTATTATCTTTGGTCATGCGGTTAACGTTTATTTTCGAGCGGTCTTTGACAAACATGCCGACACCTTTAAGCAACTGGGGGTTGATAGTCGTAATGGGTTGGGCGATGTTGATGTAAAAATTGCCACGCTACCTGACAGCCAGCGCCAACAAATTGAAGCCGATATTCGCGCGCTTTATCGGACTCAACCGGCATTGGCGATGGTCAATTCAGATAAAGGCATTACTAATTTACATGTGCCGAGTGATGTCATTATTGATGCTTCAATGCCAGCAACATTGCGAACTTCTGGGCAAATGTGGGGGCCAGAGGGTCAATTGCAGGATACGAAAGCAATGATTCCTGACCACTGTTATGCGGGTATTTATCAAGCTGTTTTTGAGTTCTGTCAAGAACACGGTGCTTTTGATGTAACGACCATGGGCAATGTGAGTAATGTTGGTTTAATGGCGCAAAAAGCCGAAGAATATGGCTCCCATGATAAAACTTTTGAAATACCCGCAAAGGGTCAGGTACAGGTTACCGATTCTGAAGGCTGTGTATTGCTGGAGCATCCTGTCGAAACCGGCGATATCTGGCGGATGTGTCAGACTAAAGACTTACCGATTCAAGATTGGGTAAAACTAGCCGTGCGCCGTGCCAGAGCAACGGGTCAGCCGGCCATTTTTTGGTTGGATAAACAACGGGCACATGATGCAAACTTAATCGCTAAAGTTGAAATTTATTTAGAACAACAGCAAACCGACGGGCTAGAGATTAAAATTATGGCTCCTGTTGAAGCGATACGTTACACCTTACAGCGGGTCAAAGCGGGTGAAGATACTATTTCTGTCACGGGAAATGTATTAAGGGATTATTTAACCGATTTATTCCCCATTTTAGAGCTGGGTACCAGTGCCAAAATGTTATCGATTGTGCCATTGTTAGCCGGAGGTAGCTTATTTGAAACCGGTGCGGGCGGTTCTGCGCCGAAGCATGTTCAACAGTTGTTGGAAGAAAATCATTTACGTTGGGATTCGCTTGGCGAATTTTTAGCGTTGGCCGTTTCTTTAGAAGATTTTGCGCAAAAAAATAACGCTAAAAAGGCCCAAGTGCTAGCATCAGCATTAGATCAAGCCAACAGCACCTTTTTAAGTAACAATAAATCACCGTCCCGTAAAGTCGGCGAACTTGATGTGCGCGGCAGTCATTTTTATCTTGCGCT
>MPSY01000196.1 GCA_001901525.1 Methylococcales bacterium OPU3_GD_OMZ
ATTGCTAAGGTATTACATGAACGCTCTGATTTGTTCTTTTATTCCAGCGAACTGGACAGTGAGTGGATAGAAAAATCATCCCTGAATGTTTTTCATTTGCCCTCGGCAATCGACCTCAATGGCCAGAATAACGATTGGAATATAGCGGATAGTTTTTCTCATCGTTATAGTGAAGACAGTGCCTTGTATGCACAAGACAGCTCTTATCCTCAGCCTTTAGCGTTTGACTTGCTATTAGGTGAGCGGGCAGAGACCATCTATGGATTTGTTAAGGTTGAAGATTCTAAATTAATCTTCAGAGATCCAATAAAATATCGACGATTAGACAACAGTGATCATATTCGCCTAATTATTAAAAAAAATGGCTTACCCCAGCGTTATGTGCTCGTGGCAGCTCAACCGGGTGAAATGACCGCTTTCGAAGTCCATGAGGATTGGCGTCATACGGTAACAGGGCAACCGGAATATCAAATTAAGGCTTTTTTAGAACCCCTTGAAGAGGGTTACAGTGTTGAATTTCAATTACCTTATGCGTGGGTTGGTTTTGAGCATCGCTTAGTTGTTATGGTGGCTGATGTGGATAATTCATACTTGAGAGATGTTAAAACTGTGATCGGAACCTTACCTGAACAGTGGTCTGGTGAGCTCAATCAACTCATCATTTTGTCTTACCCCTTACAAAAAATATTAGCAGGTCTTGAGCGTCTTGATACTACGCGGATATGCGTTATTGATCGATACCGCCGCGTAAGAACGGCGACGCCCTCAATGACCCAGATTGAAAATATTTGTGATAAGCATAATGAAAAAAGTGAACAACTCATTAGTGCGGCTCTGGCGGGTAAAAGTCAAGTAATGACTTATCAACGTAGAAATAATGAAGGGGTGGTTAATACGGTAATAGCCAGCGCTGAGCCAGTGTTTATTCAAGACGATATTGCTGGTGCAGTGTTACTGGAAAAAGACAGTCAGGAAATTTTAACGCATCAGCGTAAAACGCTTGATCGTTTATCTTATGCCATTGTTGTAGTCTTTATTGGCATAGTTTTATTTATATTGCGTTTATCTTTTCGAATTCTTCGTTTAAGTAATGAACTTAATAGCGCTATTAATTCTGAAGGTCGGTTAGTTAAAACCGATATTCAATCAGAAAAAAATGCACAAGATGATTTAGGGGATTTATCACGCGGGGCCTCTGATTTATTAGTGCGTTTAAGCCGCTATACGCATTTTTTAGAAACAATACCCAGAACCTTGCGCCATGAAATTCTTAATCCAGTCAATGCGATTAGTTTAGGCTTGCAGCAGTTAGATTCATCGCCTGAGAAGGTTGCAGACATTGTAAAAAAAACAAAGCGCTCCATATTACAATTAGAACTTATTGTTAGTCGATTAACAGAGGCGGCTCATATTGAGGAGGCTTTGGCGACCGATACCATGGTCAAGATCGATTTGGTATCGTTGCTTAGTGAATATGTTGAAAACATTCAACAACTGCATTCGACGGTGCGGTTTCAGTTTTCCCAGCCAAAAGGCACGGCATTTATAAATGGCAATGACCTTCGTTTTGTGCAACTTTTAGATAAGATAAAAGATAATGCGATCA
>MPSY01000064.1 GCA_001901525.1 Methylococcales bacterium OPU3_GD_OMZ
ATCGCATGCAGGCTTTAAAGAGTTTGCTGATAAATTAATGGGTAAAGCAAAAGAGTTATAAGCTAAATAGATTTGCAGTGCTGTTGCCTTTTTTGGCAACACCGATTGTTGATTTGGATAGCTAGTAGACAGCTGAGTTTGAGTCTATTATTGACTGTAGGCGTATTCTGATGATGTTCAGGATGCGCCTTTTTTAGTGTCTGGGTTTTAATTAATCGATAATTTTTGTGAGCAACGCCGACCCTACGGCGCAAGTGTTGTAAAGTGCGTTTTATACGATTGGCATTGATGTTGCCGTTCGGTCTATACTCAGTAGGTGCTATTTTTTAGCAAAATAAGTGCGGGTGTGTTTAAAAACCAAAGGACTTAATAAAATTAAAGCGATTAAATTAGGCAATGCCATCAGAGCATTCATAATATCGGCAAGTAACCAGATAAATGTTAATTGGCCTGTTGCTCCCATGGGAATGGCTAATAACCAAAGTAGCCGGTAAGGCACAATGGCGCGCATGCCAAAAATAAAGACAGCGCAGCACTCACCGTAATAACTCCACCCCAAGAGTGTTGTAAAAGCAAAGACGGAAAGTCCTATGGCTACAATAGTACCGCCTATTCCAGGTAGACCGGTATTAAAAGCCAGTGTGGTGAGAACCGCTCCGTTTGCACCACTTTCCCAAGCACCGGTCATAATAATAACTAAGGCAGTGAGTGTACAAATAATGAGTGTGTCGATAAAAGTTCCTAACATGGCGATTAAGCCTTGTTGAACAGGATTGTTGGTTTTTGCCGCCGCATGGGCGATCGGTGAACTCCCAAGCCCAGCTTCATTAGAAAAAATACCTCGGGCAACACCAAAACGAATGGCAGCGGAAAGTGTGGCGCCGGCAAAGCCACCCGTTGCGGCGGTACCGTTAAACGCATGGGTAAAAATAAGGGTGAGTGAATTTGTTAATTGGTCAAGGTGGCTAAAAATAATAAATAGTGTACTGCCTAAATAGGCAATAGCCATTAAGGGCACTAATGTTGCGGTAACTTTAGCAAGCTGTGGTAAGCCACCTAGGATAACAGACCCAGCCATAACGGTTAGTACAAGAGCCGTTCCCCAGACGGGAATATGGAATGATTCTAAAACGGCATTAGCGACAGAGTTGGCTTGAACCATATTACCGATCCCGAAGGCCGCAAACATACCGAATAATGCAAAGGCCCAGCCTAGCCAGTGCCAACGACGATTTAAGCCGTTTTTGATGTAATACATAGGGCCGCCCAAATATTGCCCATGGCTGTTCGTTTGGCGGAATTGTACGGCTAATACGGCTTCAGTATATTTTGTTGCAAGGCCCAAAAAAGCGGTTACCCACATCCAAAAAACGGCACCCGGACCGCCTAAAAAAATAGCCGTTGCAACGCCGGCAATATTACCGGTACCAATAGTTGCCGATAAAGAAGTCATTAAGGCTTGAAAGGGAGTTATTTCACCGGGTTCTTGTTGGGGTGATTTAGAGCCGAGTAATAAAAATGCTCGTTTAATATTACGTTGCGGTACTGCTTTTAGCCCCACGCTAAGATAAATACCGACACCCAATAATAACGTGAGGGTGGCAGGTCCCCAGACCACGGCACTGATTTGTTCTAATAAAGTTTCAGGAGACATTATTAATGCTTTGGCCGTTGGTAGGCTAAAATAGAGTAGTCAAGTAGATGGAGCCGGCTTAGTAATTCTATGGTTAGCGTTTCAATGAGGGCTGTAAAATGGAGTTGTTTTTGTTGAATGCCTATTTTTCGTAAATAACGATAGGTCGGTAAGGTATTGTTGGTAATATTATTTTCAATGGTGGTGATAAAGCCTGATTGGTTTGCTATGGCATGATAACGTCGTAAGGGGGTATCAACACGGCAATGGCCATAAAACCCCACATCAAACGGTTTGGGTAAGGTTATTTTCATTAACGGTGCGATAACATTTTTCGGTGTAAAATCTGAAAGTGATAAGATCCCTCCGGGTTTTAAAACTCTAAAAGCTTCTTTTAAAAATTGCGCTCTATCGGGAAAATGAAAGATACACTCGACCGCCAAGACGCGGTCAAAGACTTGGTTTGGAAACGGTAAAGCACAGGCATTGCCTTGGTGAAATTGGACGGTGTTAGAGGCTTTAGGTTGAACCAGTGTTTTTGCACGTTGTAATTGACGGTTATCAAGGTTTAAACCGTGCAAGGTCATATCAGAATGTGTTTCATTGATAACGGCTAACGTGCCGCCAAAGCCACAGCCCACATCTAAGATAATTTGTCTCGAGGAAACGTTGCCGGCAAAACAGACTTGCTGACTTAAACAGTCAGCGGCAAGCGCAAAGTCATCACTTGTTAAGGTGGCTGCTGAGGGCTTTGACCAATAGCCCCAGTGGACATGGCGACCAAAACTTTGAGTGACGATGGGGTCTTTCTGCGCTAAAGAATCAAGCAAATAATCAAAATAGGGAAGATTAACCTTTGGTTTTTCAGGATGGGTCATTAACACTCCAACTCTATAGCGATGATAGCTTTAGAGTTTACGTTAAATATGTGTGAAAAGAAAAATACCTTATGACGAGCGTTAAAGTGATAACCTGAAAACATTATGCCTGGCTAGTATTAAATTAACAGTGCTTGTTAGATTGTTATAAAAGAGTGCTGATTTACGCTCTTACCCGTCTAACCGATGAAGCACAGTGAACAATAGCGATAGTGGTTCTTTTATCTACCTTGCGGCGTGATTAAAGAGATCAACTCATGACGACGAAATTACAGAAGATAAAGGCAATTGGTTAAAAGAAATCATAAACAATGCCATGATGATGGACTTGTCATTGAATATTACAGTAATGGGGGCAGCTGTGAAGGATATTATCAGGGCGGTGTTGAAGAGGGGGCATGGCGTTGGTGGGACGAGAACGGTAATAAGCAAAAAGCGTGTCATTACAAGGAGGGCTTGAAAGATGGCTTATGGACTGAGTATTTCAGTGATGGAAAGAAATGCCGTGAAGGAGAGTACAAGGGCGATAAGAAGGAGGGTTTTTGGACTTCTTGGCGAGAAATATACGGGTATATTTTAGTAATACAGACCTTTTCCGAGGGTGAGTTAAATGGATGTACAACCAAGTATTATAGTAATGGGAATAAAAGTTATGAAGGACATTATAACAATAACCTGAAAGAAGGCTTATGGCGGCGGTGGAATAAAGAGGGTGGTCTTGAAGAAACCCAAACATACAAAAATGGCTTGTTACATGGTCCGTTGACGAAGCATTTGAGTAATGAAAGGAAAAATTATGACCAAAACTTCAAGGAGACTAAAACGGATAGGGGAGGGTCATTGTTGGATAACAACTTGACCAATACTGAAATATACAAGAATGGCAAGTTAGTTGAGTAAGATTGATGGGGTGTTTTTGTCCTATAGCGTAATGGTGACGGTAGATGACAGGGGGTGGCTTAATTTTCTGTAATGCGTGGATACGAGCCTAGTTTTTGATAGCTAACAGCTTTTCAAAATAGGATCGAGCGTATTCTAAATTGTCTCCACGGTACGCTATGTGTGTTGGTTCGTGAGCTAACCTACGTCATTGTAATGGCAGGCATTGGCCGGTAACTGTCAATTTACCGTCAGATTCGTTACAAAAAGAGTATTGGGGATGCCCAACGAAAAAAGGTTAAATAGCGTGTAATCTAGCAGTGATGTTTTTTGTTCAGAGAGGTTTAGCCAGTTTTCATGCCCGAGAGGCGCTGTATTCAATGTTTTTTAAAAGCGTGTGTTGAATACGGTAAGGATTAAAAGGTTGCTTGAAATTCGCTTTTGATGGGTTGTTATTCATTTTCATCTGATTGTATCAAACGTCCTGTTAATTCTAAGTGTGGGTGTTTATTTTTGGCATTAAATATGCAGTGTAAGTTGTTATAAACAATAGCTTTACAGGGATAGTGTGCTTAGACCTCCAACTCGCCTTTATGGATGATGCGCCCAATGGGTACATTCAGTCTAACCTTTCTGAATGTGCCCTTTCTTTGGGGCGAGTTTATGATCTCACAGTGATTTTGCTATCGTGACAGACGCACTAAAAAAGACTCTGAATTGCAAGGAGAATGGGTTATAAAATAGGGTTTTTTAATTGAAATTAAAAAAATGATGATTGTCTTTTCATTGTTCTTAAGGCATTGGTCGATGTGACGCAGTTAAGTGGGTGGATATTAAGAGCGCTTTGGGAGGATTGTAAGTTCGCTCTAGGGCATCGAAAATCATTACTAAAAATAGTAATTTACGGTGTAAAAGGCAGGTACCAATAGGCAGCGCTAGTGGGACAATTATTTATTGCAGGTGAAATGAAATATTTTGAACAACAGGATGCGGCATTAGTTTGGGTGAACGAGATGCGATAACTAATCAGTGCTCTGAAAAACAGAGGGTTGATACAGAAGGGATGAGCCGCGTTAACGGTGGTAATCATCAACCCTGCAATGATTAAGGACGGTTGAGAAGTTGACTAACTGATCCTCTTGAATAATGATTTCTATGCGATTAGCAGATGAATCGGAGATAGCCTGATAATCGAGTTGACCGTCACTGCCATTAATAATGAACCAGCCTTGGTTGGTGTTTAAAATGCCTTTTATTCTTTCTGCGTTAAGTTGGCTTAACTGAGTCTGTAATTGTTTAAAATCGAAACAGTGCTGCACAGGGAAGCGTTGGCCAAAACTTTGAAAACCATCGGCCTTGTGGTTGAGAGCATCTAAGGCACCTTCAGTGGGGCGATAACGGGCTGTGTTGTCAGTATGCGTAAATGAAGCGTGTCTTTGTGGGTTTCTGGGTAGATCGAGCCAGGCGGCATCTAGTTGACCTTGTGTGGTTTGTGCGATTAGGTTTTTTTTCGGGGTTATGTTCTTACCCCATTGATGGAATAATTCGATTGCACTGGTATCAGCTAAATCTATTTTATTGGCCACTAATACATCCGATAAAGCGATTTGATCGGTGAAGTTTTCATGGGTTGTGTAACGGCGGTTCGTTAATTTTCTGGGGTCTATCAGACAAATGCTGGCCTTAAGTTCAAGTGCATCTTTAAATAAGCCGGCGGTGAGCATATCCAATACTTTTTTGGGGTGTCCTAGACCACTGGGTTCAATCAGAAGCCGGTCGGGGAGAGATTCTTTGAGCAGATTATTAATGCTGACCTGAAAAGGTAAATTGACAGCGCAGCATAAACAACCCCCGGCTATTTCTTTTACCGCAACACCGGCGGCGCTATAAAAAATACCATCTAAACCTATTTTACCAAATTCATTAACTAAGACTGCCCAAGTTTCATTAGCTGGTTTTTGTTGGAGCAAATCTAAAATAGCGGTTGTTTTCCCAACGCCTAGAAAGCCCATAATCAGGTTGGTAGGGACATGTGTTAGTTTTTTATGTGCCGTTTTTGTCATAAAGATAAGGACAGTGTTGCTTGTTTAAGTCAGGATTGAATATTTTGAATGGTATCGTATCCGGTTGCGCTTAATGCTTAAGGTTTCAAGGCGTTGATAAATGTTAAGGGGGTCTAAGAGACGTAAGGACAGTTATTTTACTGTTTTTTGAAAAACGGATCGGTTTTAATGGGGGTGTCAAGGTTTTTTTGTCTTTTAAACACATTAAAGTCAGGAGGCCGATGTAATTCACCAAGCAAGTGCTATAAGTCTTTGTTTCTTAATAGGTATGTCATAACCAATTGATTTTTAAGTACTTTTTTGCCTGTATAAATTTTAGTCAGCACCGCAACTTTATTGAAACAATAACGGTTATGGAGCCTAAAAGACAATTAATCCACAAAGTTATGCACATTTTCTGTGTATAACTTTTCTGGGACAAAATAGGGCTTTTTCGGTCAAGAAAAGACGATTTTTAAAGACGGTTAAGAGTGAGATAGAAAATTTCATTTTGTTGTGTTTTGGATTTTTTAAACATAAATAGCGATAACGGTGATTTATATAACTGTTTCTGAGTGCTATGGTAGAGCCTCAAAAAAACAACCCCAAGGAGTGCCGGATATGGCGTTAGTTTCACTGCGACAACTTTTGGATTATGCTGCCGAACATAATTTTGCCGTTCCAGCCTTTAATGTCAGTAATATGGAGCAGGTACAAGCCATTATGCAGGCAGCCCATGCGTGTGACAGTCCTGTTATTATGCAAGGCTCAGCAGGCGCCAATAGGTACGCAGGAGAAGTGTTCTTACGCCATTTGATTGCTGCAGCCGTAGAGCAATACCCGCATATTCCCGTTGTTATGCATCGGGATCATGGGCCGTCGCCAAAGATTTGTACACAAGCGATTCAGTCAGGTTTTAGTTCGGTGATGATGGACGGTTCTTTGCTCGAAGATATGGTAACCCCTGCTTCGTTTGAATATAACGTAGCGGTGACGCAAATGGTGGTTAATATGGCACATGCTTGCGGTGTTTCAGTTGAGGGTGAGATCGGTTGTTTAGGGTCGCTAGAAAATAAACCGGAAGCGAGTAGCGAGACTAACGCTTCGTCAGCGGCTGTTAATAACAGTCAGTTGTTGACCGATCCGGAGGAGGCCGTTGAATTTGTTAAACAAACACAAATAGATGCCTTGGCTGTTGCAATTGGCACCAGTCATGGCGCTTATAAGTTTAGCAAACCACCTACAGGTGATGTTTTGGTGATAAGTCGTTTGAAACTGTTACAACAACGTTTACCTAATACGCATTTTGTGATGCATGGGTCAAGTTCTGTTCCTCAAGACTGGTTAAAAATCATTAATAGTCATGGCGGCGATATTCCCCAAACCTACGGCGTACCGGTTGCAGAAATTGTGGAAGGAATTAACTATGGTGTACGTAAGGTCAATATTGATACCGATCTACGGATGGCGTCAACCGGTGCGATACGGCAATATATCGCACAGTCAGGCAATGCTTCAGACCTTGACCCTCGAAAAATTTATCAAGCAGCTCGGGATGCTATGCAAGCACTTTGTCAGACGCGCTATGAAGTTTTTGGCAGTGCGGGGCATGCCGGTCAAATTAAACCGATTCCTTTGGCTGGGATGGTAGCGTGTTACCAGTAGTTTAGTGGGATTGCAGGTTAATATGAGTGACTCACTATTTACGGTGTGTCTTTTTGAACAACTATTTTTTTAAAATTATGAATACCGATACCGTTCTTGCTATTGCTCAGCAAAGCCGCGAGGCATCGCGGCTGTTATCGTTAACGTCTGAGTCCTTACGTAACAGTGCATTGATTCAAATGGCTCAGGCGCTAGAGGCGATTCAGTCTCAGGTGTTTGCTGTTAATGCTCAAGAGGTGGAAAAAGCCAGACAAACGGGGCAGACAGCGGCGATGGTGAAACGCTTAACTCTGGATGAAAAGGTCTTTCAATACATGCTTTCAAGGCTCAGAAAAGTAGCGCAGGCACCGGATCCGTTAAATCGTGTATTGGAAGGTCATGCCAACCCAAATGGATTGCAGGTTTTTAAAAAGTCGGTACCCATCGGTGTGGTGGGTATGATTTATGAGTCCAGACCCAATGTTACCAGCGATGCTGTAGGCGTTTGTATTAAAAGTGGTAATGCGATTATTTTACGCGGGGGTTCAGAGGCATTAGAAACCAATGTATTGTTAGCTGATGCAATGATTAACGGTGCGCTCGATGCTGGGTTGCCGGCACATGCCATACAGATTATTCGCACGCCGGGACATGAATCGGTAGGTGAGTTACTGACTATGAATGAATATGTTGATGTTTTGATTCCCCGTGGAGGTAAGGGGTTGATTAAACGTATTGCCGAGGGAACGCGAATTCCCGTGATTAAACATTACGACGGTATTTGTCATCTCTATATTGCTGATGATGCAGATTTAGAGCAAGCTGTTGCATTGGCAGTGAATTCAAAATGCCAAAGTGTTGAAGTATGTAATGCCTTAGAAACGCTTTTAGTTGATCAAAACGGTGCTGAGAAAATTTTGCCCTTACTGCAAGCGGCATTTGCGGCTCAGGGTATTGCGTTAAGAGGGTGTGAACACACAGGAAAAATTTTAGCAGGCATTGATTTGGCAACCGAAGAAGACTGGCGCAGTGAATATTTAGCACCAATTTTGTCAATAAAAATTGTCAGCGGTCTGGAAGCGGCAATGGCGCATATTAATTACTATGGGTCGGGGCATACCGATGGTATTGTGACCCAAAGCTTAATGAGGGCCCAGCAGTTTGAGCAACAGATTGATTCGGCATCGGTATTAATTAACGCCTCGACAAGGTTATCAGGGGGAGGGGATTATGGTTTGGGGTCAGTTGTCGGTATCAGTACCGATAAATTACACGCTCGGGGTCCGGTGGGTCCTGAGCAGTTAACAACTTACAAATGGGTGGTCTATGGGGAGGGTCATTTAAGAGCTTAGGGTTTAAAAAAGTGTCTAATGAGTGACTTTCCGGTTATGGAAATTTGACGTCGGTATTAACTCGTACTTACTAATCCAGAAATGTTTAACGATGCAGGTATGCATTTTTAAACAGGTTGATTTGATAATGATAAAAACTTTACCTAAAATATTTTTGGTTTTGTCGTTTATTTTATGTTCAGGTGCATATGGCGATAGTTGCTGGCAATTTGATCTTAATGATTGTCGGGTAAAAGCAGAACAAGGCCATCTTGATGCAGTATATAACTTAGGTGTTATTTACTACACGGGGCAAGGCGTTTCGAGGGATTATAAAGAGGCGGTGAGGTGGTATCAAAAGTCAGCAGCGAGAGGACATTCCAGAGCATTATATAATTTAGGGCTCATGTCTGTTCAGGGTCAGGGTGTTTCTCAAGATCATCAAGAAGCGGTTCGGTTGTTTAAAAAATCAGCAGAATATGGTTATACGCCGGCAAAAAACAATTTAGGGGTAATGTATTATAATGGCGAGGGTGTGCCTCAGGACTATAGAGCAGCGCTTCGGTGGTTTAGTAAAGCTGCCGGAGAGGGGGATGTGGATGCACCTTTTCATTTAAGTGAAATGTATCGCCTAGGGAAAGGCGTTATAAAAGATTATGGTTTAGCATATATGTACGCAACGATTGCACTGTTAAAGGGTAATATAAATGCGAGTCAGGAGCGTGAGATATTGAGTCAATTCCTGACAGTACCAGAACGTAAAGTAGCACAAGATTTAGCAGAGCATTGGTTGCGCAAGCATGAAAACATTTGAAAGATGAAAACTAAAAGATAAAGGTTGCCGCATAATCTATTTGAAGAGGTGTTTTGTGAAGAAGATGAACTTCAAAATAAATGTGGAACCACGTATATTTAAAGAGCTAATGTTATAAGGAATTTTTATGGGATTGTTAGATAATTTTTTTGGTGTGCGAGAAGGGTTTGTAAAGACGTTGTATAAGAGCGGAGAAAAGCAATATGAAGGGCACATCAAGGATGGTAAACAATATGGTTTGTGGACTGGTTTTTATGAAAGTGGACAGAAAAAGAATGAGGTTCACTTTGAAAAAGGTAAGAAAGTTGGACTGAACACCATCTGGTTTGAGAGCGGGCAGAAGAAAGGCGAAGAAAGGTATAAGGATGATGAGTTAGATGGTTCTTACACTGAATGGTTTGAGGATGGTCGAGTTAAGTATGCAGCCTTTTTCAAGGACGGTGTGTTGGTTGAGAAAGATGGTGAGAGTGTCGAATAGAGAACAATAGTGGTAAAGTTGTGTGGGTTTTAAAGGAAACCGATGAATAAACAAATGCAGCAGATAATGTTTGTTTTTTTGTACTCAATAGTGACAGGTGTTTATGGGAATTATTGATGCATGTAGGATATTAGCAGAAGACGGTGATTCTGAAGCACAAGTGACCTTAGGCGTTATGTATGAACGAGGGCAAGGCGTTCCACAGAATTATGCCGAAGCCTTTTTGTGGAATAGTAAGGCTGCAGAACAAGGACATGCACAGGCACAATATAATCTTGGGGTGATGTATAAAAAGGGTCAGGGCGTTTTAAAAGATGATAGTGAGTCAGTCCTATGGTATAGGAAGGCCGCTGAGCAAGGGAATAAGGATGCACAAGTTAATCTAGGGTTAAGGTATTCTAATGGTCAGGGTGTTCTTAAGGACTATACCGAAGCGGTTAAATGGTATAGAAAGGCCGCTAAACAAGACTGTGCACAGGCTCAAGTTAATCTAGGATTCATGTATGCCAAGGGTCAAGGTATTAGGCAAGATGAAAAAGAAGCAGTTAAGTGGATTTTGAAAGCGGCCGAACAAGACGATGTTCAAGCGCAAGTTAATTTGGCGCTTATGTATGCGAATGGCCAAGGTGTTTCACAGGACTATAAAGAAGTGGTTAAATGGTATCTTAAAGCGGCAGAGCAGGGTGATACCCAGGCACAAGTCAATCTCGGTGTAATGTATGCAAACGGTGATGGTGTGTTAATCAATTATGTGAAGGCACATATGTATTGGTCAATAGCGGCAGAAAAGGGCGATCAAGATGCGATCAATAACAGGGATTTAGTTTCTGGAATGATGTCATCTGTAGAATTAACAAAAGCGCATGTGATG
>MPSY01000197.1 GCA_001901525.1 Methylococcales bacterium OPU3_GD_OMZ
GTCCCAACATAATCGATAAAGGTTCACCCGTAATCCAACTATAGCCACCGACGCCATCGACGGTTTGAAATTGTTGAAATTGAGCGATAAAAATAACAATAGCTAAACCGTTAACAAAGCCCAGCATAACGGGGTGAGGAACCAAGCGAATTAATTTTCCAAGGCGGAAAACACCGGCCAATATTTGGATAATACCCGCCAAAATTAAGGCGCCAAAAAGATATTCAATACCGTGAGAGCTGACTAATGCAACCATCACAACGGCTGTAGCACCAGTTGCACCAGATATCATGCCGGGGCGTCCGCCAATTAACGCGGTGATCAGGCCCATCATAAAGGCGCCGTACAGGCCGACAATAGGTTCAAGCCCTGCAACAAAAGCAAAGGCAATAGCTTCAGGAACAAGGGCAAGAGAAACAGTAAGACCTGAGAGGATATCGTTTTTGATGCCTTGTTTACCAAGGCCGGTAAGTTGAAACATTGAGGAGCTCTTTAGTTGAAAAAACCTCTTATTATACCTTTGTTTTCCTTTCAAATGGTTTCTTTGTTTTAACTCAACGACTTAGCGCCTTAGTTAGAGGGTTTTTTATTAGCCTTGTGCAGGAGCGTTCTGAAGCATTAAGGTGCACCATTATTGTCACTTGTTGCACCACAAATGCGTGAAAAGTGACAGGTTAGGGGAAATAGTATTCAATCTGTTAAAAGGAATGCCGTAAAACAACGTTTTGTCATTATGGCACGGTATATGCTTATTCTTTCACTGATAGCCCGTAATAACAAATAAACAGTGGAGTTAACATGACGTCTTTACCTAATCACTTGGTGAATCAAAAAACCATTAAAAGCCGAAATTTTGATATTTTTATGTCGGTTGTTCGCCACCAAGGTGGCTTTAAGTTCACAAAAGCAACAGTGACACAGACATCATTAAAAAGCGTTACATCGGATGGTTTTAAAAATCTTGAATTTAAGATTGCAAATGATGATAATTCTTATGCTTTTAGTATGCCAGCTGGATCTCGATTAGGTACCGGTTCAGAGATTGAATTTAGATATGATAATGTTACTAAGGATGTTGTCTTTTGTAATAAATTGAGCGCGGCATAGTTATTTAAGCACGCCTAAAAGGGCAAATTATTACAACATGGTTGTTTTTCCCGTTAGAGAGAGCGCCATGTAATTGGTTTTAAAGTGAGAAGTTGTTCTTGGCTTTGGCGTACTATTCAGTGTCAAATTGTTGGTTGATGAAGTTGGAGAGTGCCTGAATTTCATCAGCGCAAACAGAATGTTTCATCGGATAGTCGTGCCACTCTACCGGGTAGTTAAGGTTTTTAAGTGTTTTAAATGCTGATTGGGCCGCCGTTATGTTGACGACCGGGTCAACAGTGCCATGGGCCATAAATATAGGGGTGTGCTGATTGTTCTCACTGCGGTGGGCTAATAATGATTCCGGCTCGGGTAAGTAGGTTGATAAAGCGATAATTCCCCCTAGTCTTTCTGGGAAATTTAAGCCTGCATGTAACGCAATGACACCGCCTTGGGAAAATCCGGCCAGAAGAATATTTTGAGGTGCAATGCCTCGGGTCATTTCTTGAT
>MPSY01000198.1 GCA_001901525.1 Methylococcales bacterium OPU3_GD_OMZ
GTTTTTAATCAATCCAACGGCTAAGGACCATGAGTCGTCAATATTTTGATTATTGGGTATGGGTCTTTGTCTGTAAAAGGCTGTGTAGCCAGTGTTTGGAAAGATAAATAATAGTAAAACTTCAATAAGCCATACATTATTAAAAGACGATGGTTATTAGAGGCTATATTCCCGATCAGGAACATTGTTGTTGAATCTGATTAATTTGTTATGTATATTTACCGTACGGGAATATTTATTGGGGAAGGCCGTTAAAGCGTGAAAACATTACCGAACGGGAAAATATTAGATACTAAGTTGCTGGGAGATATGGTTCGCCAGCATCGGAAATTACAAGGTGCGACGCAAGTTGAATTTGCTTCTTTATGTGGCGTTGGTGTGCGTTTTATTTCTGACCTGGAAAATGGTAAACCCACGGTTCAAATGGGTAAAGTACTGCAGGTTCTTAATAGTCTGGGCTTGGAGGTGGTGCTAAAGCCACGAGGTTGGACACACTCTGCCTTAGGTATTGAAGCAGAAGGTAGAGGCTCGTGAGCCAAGTGCTTGATGTGTATTTATCAACGGAACGTGTGGGAAAGTTGCACTTAAATTGGTTCGATACAGGTGTTTAACCATGGTTTATGAATTATCGTATTGTGCAGTCAATCTGGTATTTCATTTTTACTCGCGATAGCTTTGCCCTTTGAGATTTTGAGGTCGCCACGTTTGATCGATTTAGCCATCGAATGTTTTCCTTAAGTTCTTTGCTAAATCTACCGTAGTTCTGTTTCAAATTTCCGATATTGAAATCAGGTTTTGAGCGATAGGATACGACATTGATAAATAGGTTTATCAACTTTTGGTGGAGGATAACTCAGGTGAACTTGACATAACGTACGTATTAGCGTACCTTTAGTTTAAGAGGATTTAATTATGACGACACTGAATGTTACTGAGGCGAGAGCCAACCTGTATAAATTGATTGATGATGCGACAGTCAACCATGAGCCGGTTGTTATAACGGGCAAGCGTGGCAATGCGGTTCTTTTGGCTGAAGATGATTGGAATGCGATCAACGAAACCTTGCATCTTTTATCGGTGCCAGGGATGCGCGAATCAATTTTAGAGGGTATGCAGGAGAGTATTGACAGCGCTGCAACTGAATTAAATTGGTAATGTGGACGCTGTATTACACCAAGCAGGCCCAAAAGGATGCACGAAAACTAGCATCGTCCGGATTGAAAACTAAAGCGCAGCAATTATTAACGATTCTCCAGTCTGATCCATGGCAAACTCCGCCGCCTTTCGAAAAGCTGGTGGGTGACTTGAGCGGTGCTTATTCAAGAAGAATTAATATTCAGCATCGGCTTGTCTATCAGGTTTTAGAGCCGGAAAAGGCTGTCAAGATATTGCGGCTCTGGACTCATTACGAGTAGTCGTTGATTTGCGTGGCTAGCATCATCAGATGCTTAGGTAACGATAAGCCCCCTTATCGGCACTAAAAGCACTTACACTAAACCAAACAAATTAAACTGATTCAGACCCTTTGATAAGCAAGCTACACCATCAACGTGCCGAGCATTGGGTGGTCGTCTCTGGGGTTGCAACCGTTAC
>MPSY01000065.1 GCA_001901525.1 Methylococcales bacterium OPU3_GD_OMZ
GTGACTGAGGCGCTTGCCAAGTATGGTATTGGCGCTGATCTCGACGAACCCCGTTTACGTTAAGGAGTTGTTGATAACATGACTGATTTAATTGAAGTAAAAGTTCCCGATCTGGGCGGTGCCAGCGATATCGAAGTGATTGAAGTTTTGGTGGGTCCTGGCGATGTCATTGAGCTTGAGCAAACGTTGGTGGTTATGGAAGGTGATAAAGCGACCATGGATCTTCCTGCCAGTGCCGCTGGCACGGTCGTCGAGGTTAAAGTGAGTGTCGGCGATAGCGTTTCTGAAGGGTCTTTGATTGTGACGTTAACTGCTGAAGTCGGGGCGGCGGTTGAAGAGGAAGCGGTTGCCGTTGTAGCAGAAGCAGTTGTCTCATCTGCGCCGGTAGAGGAAAAAGAAGCGCCCGTTCCGAGCCAGCCCGGTACTGTGCATGATTTGATTGAAGTCAAAGTGCCCGATCTGGGCGGTGCCAGCGATGTCGAAGTGATTGAGGTATTGATTAATGCGGGTGATGTGATTGAACTAGAACAAACCTTGGTGGTTATGGAAGGCGATAAAGCCACCATGGATCTTCCCGCCAGTGCCGCGGGCACGGTGGTCGATGTTAAAGTGGCCGTAGGCGATAGTGTTTCCGAAGGTTCTTTGATTGTGACGTTAATGACTGGTGAGGCGAGTGCACCGTCGAAATCGGCGCTAGAGGAAAGTAGCGCGCCGGCATCAGAGGCAGTTGCCAAGCCGGTGAAGGCACCACAGCCAACACCTGTGGCTGCTAAAACTGAAATAAGTACAGCCGTTAGTGGGGGAAGTATGGTTCATGCAACCCCATCGGTACGTCGTTTTGCCCGTGAGTTGGGTGTTGATTTATCGTTAATTTTGCAAGGCAGTGGGCGTAAAGGGCGTATTCTGAAAGATGACGTTTCGCGTCATGTTAAAAAGGTGATGACTGCAGTGCCGGTCACTAGTGTGAAGACCGTACCGGGCAATGGGGCTATTCCTGCGATTCCGGCAGTTGATTTCAGTCAATTTGGTGAAATTGAAGAGCAAAAATTAAGTAAGATAAAGCGTCTTACCGGTGTTAATTTATCGCGTGTTTGGCTCAATTTGCCGATGGTGACGCATCATGATGAAGCTGATATTACCGAGATGGAAATCTTTAGAAAGTCCCTGAAAGGGAGTGCCGAGAAAGAGGGCTTAAAAGTAACGGGTTTAGGTTTTATGCTGAAGGCTGTTGCGGCGGCTTTGAAACAATACCCGCAGTTTAACAGTTCATTGTCACCTGATGGTGAGCGTTTGATTTTAAAGAAATATTACAATATTGGTATTGCGGTTGATACGCCTAAAGGATTGGTCGTACCGGTTCTAAAAGATGTTGATAAAAAGAGTCTGTTTGAACTTTCTGCTGAAATGTTTGAGTTGGGTGTTAAAGCGAGAGAAGGGAAGTTACGTCCTGCTGAAATGCAAGGCGGCTGTATGACGATCTCTAATTTAGGGGGCATTGGCGGTACGGCATTTACCCCGATTGTTAATGCGCCAGAGGTGGCTATTTTAGGGGCGACCCGTTCGCAAATGAAACCGGTTTGGAATGGTTCTGAATTTGAGCCTAGACTTATGATGCCTTTAGATATGTCTTATGATCACCGGGTTATTGACGGTGCTGATGCGGCGCGGTTTATGCGGACTATTGTTGCCTTATTGACGGATGTTCGATTGTTGTTGGTATAGTCTGTTGCGGTCACTATTTCTCAGCTATTTTTTGGTTCTCAGTTGTGAGCAAGTTGCTGTTAAAACAGTCGGAGCGGCGCTAGCGCATGAAATTTGCCGTACAGATTAACGGTAGTCCCTATGCGGGTCCTGCCGGCGAAATGGCTTATCAGTTTGTAGTGGCAGCGCTTTCTGCAGGCCATACTGTTTTACAAATATTTTTCTATTTTGATGGTATTTATCATGGTTTAGCGGCACAAATGCCGCCCGGTGATGAGCGTCAATTTACCCATCGTTGGCGTCAGTTAGCCCTGCAAAACAATATTGATTTAGTTATTTGTATTTCTGCCGCGCAGCGACGTGGGCTGTTGTCTTTAGAAGAGTCAAAGCGTCAAAACAGAGCCAATCAGGATTTGGCTCCCGGTTTTCGTATTTCTGGGCTGGGTCAGTTGGTTGAGGCGACTATTAACGCCGATCGATTTATTGTTTTTCCTGGGTCATGAAGAGATACTTGGTTGTTATGAGCCACCCCCCGCATGGTAGTATTCATGTTCAAGAACAGCTCGATGTTATTTTAACGATGGCCGCTTTTGACCGTTCGGTGAGCTTATTGTTTTTGGATGAGGGCGTTTTTCAGTTGTTACGCGGGCAAACAGCCCAGCAGTACCTGCATAAAGAAACCGTCGCTATTTTTGATGCGTTGGCGCTTTATGATATCGATGATCTGTGGGTTGAAACGGAATCGTTAATGGAAAAAGGGCTTTCTCTAGGGCAGTTAACTTTACCGGTTAAGCCGATTGCCCGGTCAGGAATTAATGCTTTAATGTCAGGATTTAATGTCATTTTAGGGGCTTAGTGTGGAGTGTCGGGTGGGTTGTGGTGCGTGTTGTATTGCCCCGTCTATTAGCTCACCTATTCTAGGGATGCCAGACGGTAAACCGGCCGGGATTCGGTGTTTTCAATTGACAGAGAATAATCAGTGTAAGCTATTTGGTACGCCTGAGCGCCCTGCGGTCTGTAGTGATTTTAATGCGGTTGTTGATGTCTGTGGTCATGATGACCAGCAGGCATTGGCGTTGATAGCAACGTTAGAGACGCTAACGGGGTAATTGCTCTCGGCTATCTGTCTTTGCTAGTTAAAATACCGGTTATAAAAAAAGGGTGGCTGAAATCAGCCACCCTTTTTTTGGGTGTTAGGTTTAACTAAAAATAGCTAACTTAACTTTTTTCTTGGCGTTCTTTGACTTCTTTAATCACATCTTCTGCCACATTTTTTGGGCATGGCGAGTAATGTGAGAATTCCATTGAAAACTGGCCGCGACCGGAAGTCATGGTTCTAAGGTCGCCAATGTAGCCAAACATTTCACTTAACGGTGCTTGAGCTTTAACGCGGACACCACTGACGCCTGAGTCTTGTCCTTGAATCATGCCGCGTCGACGGTTCAAGTCACCAATAACGTCACCGACGTGATCATCGGGCGTAAAGACATCTACTTTCATGATCGGTTCGATCAGTTGTGGACCCGCTTTAGGGATAGATTGGCGGTAAGCCGCTCTAGCTGCAATTTCAAAGGCAACGGCAGATGAGTCAACGGCATGAAAGCCACCGTCATATAAGGTCACTTTGACATCAAGGCAAGGGAATCCAGCCATAACGCCAACACCCATGCTGTTTTTAAAGCCTTTCTCAATGGCTGGCCAGAATTCTCTAGGAACATTACCACCGGTTACTTTAGATTCAAAGACAAAACCTTCGCCAGGCTCTGCAGGCTCAAGAGTGTAGTCAATTTTACCGAACTGACCAGAACCACCTGATTGCTTCTTATGGGTGTAGCTGTCTTCGATTTTTTTGGTGATGGTTTCGCGGTAGGCAACCTGCGGCTTTCCAACTTCAACATCAATGCCGTGGGTACGCTTTAAGATATCAACTTTGATGTCTAAATGTAGTTCACCCATACCTTTTAAGATGGTTTCGCCGCTGTCTTCGTCGGTTTCAACACGGAAAGAAGGGTCTTCAGCGATCATTTTACCGATAGCAATACCCATTTTTTCAGAACCGGCTTTGTCTTTAGGGGATACAGCAATAGAAATAACGGGGTCTGGGAAAACCATAGGTTCCAGTGTTGCCGGGTTTTTAGTGCAGCATAAGGTGTGACCGGTTTTAACATTTTTCATGCCTACAACCGCGATAATGTCACCGGCTTGGGCGCTATTGAGTTCGATACGTTCATCGGCATGCATTTCAACGAGTCGACCGATGCGTTCAGTTTTGCCGGTAAAGCTATTAAGAACAGTGTCGCCTTTGTCTATTTTTCCGGAATAAATCCGAATGAAAGTCAGTGCGCCGTAGCGGTCATCCATGATTTTAAAAGCCAGTGCGCGCAGTGGTTTGTCAATATCCACGATGGCGTGTTCGCCGGTTTCAACGCCCTCTAAATCAACTTCAGGTTGTGGTTTAACTTCTGTTGGGCTAGGAAGGTAGTCCACAACGGCATTCAGGACGAGTTGGATGCCTTTGTTTTTAAAGGCGGAGCCACAATACGTTGGGAAGAAGGCAAGATTTGTGGTGCCTTTACGAATACAAGCTTTGAGCGTTTCCAGTGAAGGTTCTTCGCCATCTAAGTATTTTTCCATCGCATCATCGTCTTGTTCAACGGCGGTTTCGATGAGTTTTTCACGCCACTCTTCAACTTGATCCACCATGTCAGCTGGAACGTCTTCAATGGTGTATTTAGTCGGGTCACCGGAGTTATCCCAAACCCACGATTTACGCGTGAGCAGGTCAACAACCCCAACAAAGTCATCTTCAGTACCGATCGGTAAAACCATGACCAGAGGGTTGGCGCCCAGAACATCTTCAATCTGTTTTACCACACGATAGAAATCCGCCCCTAAGCGGTCAAGCTTGTTAACGAGAATAATTCGAGAAACTTCAGAATCATTCGCATAACGCCAGTTTGTTTCGGATTGAGGCTCAACACCGCCCGAGCCACAGAAGACACCCACACCGCCGTCAAGAACTTTAAGTGAGCGATATACTTCGATTGTGAAGTCAACGTGACCGGGTGTGTCAATGATATTTAATCGGTGATCATTCCAGGTGCAAGTTGTTGCAGCGGACTGGATAGTAATACCACGTTCTTGTTCTTGGTCCATGAAGTCTGTTGTCGCTGCACCATCATGTACCTCACCGATCTTGTGGATTTTTCCGGTCAGTTTTAGAATTCTTTCCGTGGTTGTTGTTTTTCCGGCATCTACGTGCGCGAAAATACCAATGTTTCTGTATAGCGATAAGTCTGTCATGTCTGTACTCTGAAAATGAATATTAAAATCTTTTTTTGCATAGCTATCATCTACTGCAACCTTAAATTAAGCCGCAGCTGGGTTGTAAGGTATTGATATGTTAGCAAAACACGCTGTGATGGCTGAGTTAACAGGTTGATAATTAACCAGCTATAAATAACCGTATATTCTAACCTAAAATAATAGAAAAATAGAGATAAATCATTGGATTTGATGAAATATTTATTTTAATTTTACAATTTTTTGTACTTAGGCGTGCTTACGTTAGTGGGGAATGTCTTGTGCTCAACATTTGTGCGGGGGAAATGAATGACTTCTTGAGTGAATTCCCAAGAAGTCATCAGCGCTATGGGTTTTTTGCTTAGTTTATTTTCTTGTATTTAATGCGGTGCGGGTTGTCGGCATCAGTCCCGAGACGGCGGTGTCGATCAGTCTCGTAGTCGGCATAGTTGCCTTCAAACCAGACGACCTCACTGTTGCCTTCGAAAGCCAGAATATGGGTGGCTATTCGGTCAAGAAACCAACGGTCATGAGAAATAACAACGGCGCAACCTGGGAAACTTAATAATGCTTCTTCGAGTGCGCGTAAGGTTTCAACGTCTAAGTCATTGGTCGGCTCATCTAATAAGAGTAGGTTGCCGCCACTTTTTAATAGTTTGGCCAGGTGAACGCGGTTGCGTTCGCCGCCGGACAGGTTACCGATGCGTTTTTGCTGGTCAGATCCTTTGAAATTAAAGCGGCTAACATAGGCGCGAGAAGGCGTTTCGTAATTGCCTACTGTGATGGTGTCTAGGCCGTCGGAAATATCATCCCAAACCGTTTTATTATCATTGAGTTCATCGCGTGATTGATCGACATACGCGAGTTGAACCGTGGAGCCGAGTTTTAAAGAGCCGCTATCAGGCGTGTCTTCATTGGCGATCATGCGAAACAGGGTGGTTTTACCGGCACCGTTAGGCCCAATGATGCCGACAATACCACCGGGGGGTAAATTGAAGTTAAGGTTATCTATCAGTAGTCGGTCACCAAAGCCTTTTTGTAGCGCTGAGGCTTCAACAACAACATCGCCCAAACGTGGACCGGGTGGAATGTAGATTTCTTGGGTTTCATTTCTTTTTTGGGTGTCTTGTTGGGAGAGTTCCTCAAATCGTGCAAGACGGGCCTTGTTCTTAGCGTGACGGCCTTTGGGGTTGGTTCTGACCCAGTCGAGTTCTGCTTTCATGGCTTTTTGCCGTGATGATTCTTGCTTTTCCTCCATTTCAAGACGGTTTTGTTTTTGTTCCAGCCAAGAGGAATAGTTACCCTCCCAAGGTATACCCTGGCCGCGGTCGAGTTCTAGAATCCAGCCTGCGACATTATCTAGAAAATAGCGGTCGTGAGTGACGGCTACAACGGTGCCGGGAAAGTTGTGAAGAAAGGTTTCTAACCAGGCAACAGATTCGGCATCCAGGTGGTTGGTCGGCTCGTCAAGTAATAACATGTCCGGGTTTGAAAGCAGTAGGCGGCATAGCGCAACCCGACGTTTTTCACCGCCCGATAAGGTGCTGATATCAGCGTCCCAGTCAGGCAACCTAAGTGCGTCGGCGGCAATTTCGAGTTGCCTTTCAAGTTCCCAGGCGCCAGCAGCGTCAATTTTATCTTGTAATTCTGCTTGTTCGGTGAGCAGTTTGTCAAAGTCAGCATCCGGCTCTGCAAAGGCGTCACTGATTGCGTTGAAGCGGTCAAGAATCGCTTTGGTTTCGGCAACACCTTCTTCAACATTGCCCCGAACATCTTTATTAGGGTCAAGTTCGGGTTCTTGTGCCAGATAGCCGATTTTTATGCCGGATTGTGCGCGTGCCTCGCCTTCAATGTCTTTATCAATACCGGCCATAATTCGCAGTAATGTTGATTTTCCTGAGCCATTGAGCCCTAAGACGCCAATTTTTGCGCCGGGGAAGAAAGACAGGTAGATATCTTTTAGAATATATTTTTTAGGCGGGACAATTTTGCCCACGCCATTCATTGTGTAGATATATTGGGCCATGTGTTTAAGGGAGGGGTTGTTTAAAATGGGTCATTATTCCATGTTATGGGTGAGATGATAATCATTGATTTAAAAATCAAAGGAATAACCCGTTGATTGAGGCGGTTCAAAATGGAGGTCTGGTCAGTTGTGATTATAGGGTAACGGGCTGTGGGTAAAAAAAGGCTGTGTTAGACTAAATGTTTGATCATTTATTTTGTATCATGTCTGAAGCTACTGAAACGCAACCGGTTGTTCCTGTTTTATATTCTTTACGACGGTGTCCGTATGCCATCAGGGCGCGAATTGCCATTCATTACAGTGGTTTTAAGGTTTTATTGCGTGAAGTTGTTTTGCGTAATAAGCCATCATCCCTATTATCTTATTCTCCCAAGGGGACGGTTCCGGTTTTGATTTTGCCCAGTGGTCAGGTTATCGATGAAAGCTATGAGATTATGGTTTTTTCGTTGCAGCACAATGATCCGGACAATTGGTTGGAAAAATCGGATGCGCTAAACAGAGCGATGATTCAGGAGTTAATAGCGCAGAATGACAGCGAATTTAAGTTCTGGTTAGACCGGTATAAATACAGTGATCGATACCCTGAGCAGTCGGCTGAATATTACCGTGACCAAGGGCAACTGTTTTTAGCACGCTTAGAAAATAAATTAGTTGCTAGTTCTTATTTGTTGGGTGATAGGGTCGGGCTTGCTGATATGGCAGTTTTTCCTTTTGTCCGGCAATTTGCACAGGTTGACCGGAGTTGGTTTGATCAGTCGCCGTATCCTTTTGTAAGAGCATGGTTAGAGCGGTTACTAGCGGCGCCTTTTTTTTCCGCAGTGATGGCTAAGTATGTGCCCTGGGATGAGGGTGTTCGTGAGTTTAGTTTCCCTGAGGTGAATGGGTTAGGTAACAAGGGTTAATATCAGGTAAAATAAAGAGTTTATTTAATTTGATCTGGATTTGCGTTCCAGATGTCATGTTGAGGGTGTTTGATTATGGGTAATTGTGTGGTTACGGCGCTGTATAAATTCGTGCGTTTGGAAGATTTTAAACAGATGCAAAAGCCGTTGTTACAGGTGTTGATAGCACATGAAATAAAAGGCACTATTCTACTGGCTAAAGAAGGTATTAATGGTACGGTTGCGGGTTCAAGAGCCGCGATTGATGTGCTTTATAACTGGTTTGACAGTGATACACGTTTAGCAGGTATAAATTATAAAGAGTCGCTGGATGAAACGGTCCCTTTTTATCGCACCAAGGTTAAATTGAAAAAAGAGATTGTGACGATGGGCGTTGAGGCCATTGATCCGACTCAAATAGTTGGTACCTATGTTAAGCCCAGTGACTGGAATGACTTGATTGCTGATCCTGATGTCTTATTGGTTGATACCCGTAATGATTATGAGGTCAATATTGGTCAGTTTCAGGGTGCAATTAACCCTGAAACGGCTACTTTTCGTGAATTCCCACAGTATGTTAAGGATAACTTAAGCCCCGGGCACCATAAGAAGGTGGCGATGTATTGTACCGGTGGGATACGGTGCGAAAAATCAACGGCTTACTTAAAAGACCAAGGTTTTGAAGAGGTTTATCATCTTGAAGGGGGGATCCTGAAATATTTAGAGGAGATTCCAGAATCTGAATCGATGTGGCAGGGCGAATGTTTTGTTTTCGATAATCGCGTGGCCGTTAACCATGATTTAACGAAGGGGCGCTATGATCAGTGTTTTGCTTGTCGTTATCCGGTGAGTGAAATAGACAAAGCGAGTGTACATTATGTGCAGGGCGTGAGTTGTCCCCATTGTTTTGACAAGGTGAGTGAGCATCAGCGGCGACGTTTTGAAGAGCGTGAAAAGCAGGTGGAGTTAGCCCGTGTAAGGGGCCTTCAGCATATTGGTTCGGATGCTAAAGTCGATAATCAAGAACAACGCGCGTTAAAATACCGTTATAAGGAACAACAGCGTGAGGCATTGGCAGCGCAAAAGCGTTTGGCTTAAAGAGAGCGAATTGTTTTATAGTCATTTCGTTATAATTACGTTATAAATTACTCGATGGGGCAAAAGAAACTGTTGTCAGTTTTGAATTGAGTGGCCGTTCTAATATTTTAACCATTTTGAGATAAATGAATGATTGAAGGTAGTATTGTTGCGTTAGTGACACCTATGACTGTTGACGGGGAGATTGATTATGCGAGTCTTGATCAGCTAGTCGAATTTCATATTGAGCAGAAAACAGATGCGATTGTTGCGGTAGGCACAACCGGAGAGTCGGCCACGCTTGATGAAAATGACCATATGGCCGTTGTTCAGGCGGTGGTTAAGCAGGTTAATGGTCGTATTCCCGTGATAGCCGGTACCGGGGCTAATTCCACTACAGAGGCCATAACACTCACGCAGCGTGCAAAAGAAGTGGGTGCGGATGCTTGTTTATTGGTGACGCCTTATTATAACAAGCCGACTCAAGAAGGGCTTTTTTTACACTATCAAGCGATTGCAGAAGCGGTTGATATTCCCCAGATATTGTATAACGTTCCCGGGCGGACGGCCTGTGACATGTTGCCAGAAACCGTGGCGCGATTATCAGTCATTGGCAATATTGTGGGTGTCAAAGAGGCCACCGGTGACCTTGACCGTGTGTTAGCGTTGCGTGATTTATGTGGCGATGATTTTGCGCTTTATTCGGGGGATGATGCTTCTTCGTGTGCGTTTTGTTTATTAGGCGGACAGGGTGTCATTACGGTTACCGGAAATGTTGCGCCTCGGTTAATGCATGATATGGTGGTTGCGGCTATAGCGGGCGATCGTGCGACAGCATTGGCTGTTGATGAGAAATTAACGGGCTTACATACGCACTTATTTGTTCAGGCAAATCCAATTCCGGTTAAATGGGCAGTCAGTGAAATGGCATTGATCAAAACGGGTATTCGTTTGCCATTAACGTGGCTTACGTCGGATTGTTTTGCGCAGCTCAAAGAAGCAATGCAGCAAGCAGAAGTGATCTAATGCTCAAGTTCGAAAGTTCAGGTGCTGTGCTGGGGTGGCGGTTGTTACTACTGATGGCCATTATGATTATTTCTGGGTGTACCCGTATTAAGAGCTACTTTCCTGACAAGCAAATTGATTACCGACACAGTGCTGAATTACCGGTTTTAGAAATACCGGTAGATTTACTAAACAATGAGTTGGCCAGACAAATCGATGAAGTTAAAAGAGCCGCCAAGGTTGTTGAAACGACAATGGTTCAATCATCGGCTACGTTACCAGAACAGCAGGTGCTGCCCCTAACACAGGTCGTTCGACTGGTAAGTTATACCGGAGGATCGCCCCGGTTGGAAATAGCTAAATCGTATGAT